>NZ_JAHLQB010000056.1 GCF_018918205.1 Lachnoclostridium sp. MSJ-17
TTTTTGTAAAATTTGAAAATTTTTTTGGTGTGTTTTTTTTCCTTATAACACAAGGCTTTAGAGCACGCACTGTCGTACATTAGTTTGACTTAAGAGCATAAATATGATATAATATAGGTGAAAAAACATCGAAATAATATTTTTTTACAACAAGAATTGCACACGTTCTGCTAATTGATAATCTACTATCCTTTTTAAAACTCTTTCTATCACAATAACAGTCGACAGCGTTATTACGTTGTAAATCAATAACAGAAAGGGTGTGCAAAATGTCTGAAAGCACATGCAAAGAAAGCACATGTAAAGAAAGCACATGTAAAAACGAAAAACAAGAATTGAAATTCCTAACTGTTCGCGATGTAAGCAAGATTATGGGAATTTCTTTGCCTTTGGCACGACAGATTTTTGATAGACCTGAGTTTCCAAAGTTGCAGATTGGCAGAAGAATTCTTGTATGCGAAGAAGCCTTTCGCGCTTGGGCATCACAGCGCAGAGTATAACAATTAATCTATTGACAAATCAAAGCAAGCCATGCTATTATGGTTTTTGTCATAGATTGTATTGGCGCTTTGATGTCTTTAGTTCGAAAGGAGAGTTAGAATTGGCAACTAAAGACAATAAAAATTGTACAAGAAGCTACGGTAATGGATCTATATATCCCAAATCAAACGGCAAAGGCTTTATCGGTGAAGTTTTTGTTACGATAGACGGTCAAAAAAAACGCAAAAAAGTATCAGGCAAAAATAAGAGTATTGTTCGATCTAAAATCAAGGAGCTTCAAATTCAATCAGAAGCCGGATTGCTTGATACCAAGCCCGAAGAAAAGAGCGTTGTGTTTTATGATTTTGCGATTGATTTCATTGAGCGTCGTGCCAAGCTGAAAGGAATTGAAGAAACCTCCGAAAAAAGAGATATATACTCACTGAAAAAGATGGGTGATTTTGCCAATCTGTATATTCAGGACATGAACGAAGATAGAATCGAGCGGTTTTTTCTTGAAAACATTTCTATCAGTCAAAGCTATATCAGTAAGATTTTTCAGTTGATGAACAGGGTTTTCAATGAAGCAATCCGCAAGCAAATCATTTCTGAAAATCCCATGCGTTGGCTTGAAAAGCCCAAGAGCGCAAAGCCTACCAAAATCATCAGAGCCTTGACGGTTACAGAGGAACAGCGCTTGCTTGAAGTGCTGAAAACCGAGGATATTCTCTACGCGCCGCAAATGCTTCTCAGTCTGTTTACCGGTTGCAGAATGGGTGAGGTCAACGCGCTTGAAGTCCGCGATTTTGACGCCAAAAACAAGGTGCTTCGGATTCGCAAGACTGTTTCGGAAGATAACGGCGGTGTCACGATTCACTACCATACAAAAACATACCACAACCGCGATTTATCGCTGAGTGATGATGTGGCGGAATTTTTGTCGGCGTGTACCGGAGATAAAAAGGACGGATTTATATTTCTTTCCTCGGCAGGTACGATTGTTTCGACCAGTCAGGTCAACACCGAGTTCAAAAAGGTGCTTGAAAAGTACGATATTCTCGACAAGAGCCTTGACGGTGATGTGACCTGTCACAGCTGCCGTCATACATATGCAACTCGCTTCTTGGAAAGCGGTTCGGGTGTTAAGGTTTTGCAGTCGCTATTAGGTCATTCGGAAATCAAAATCACGCTGGGTGTGTATTGTGATGTGCAGGATTCTTTCAAGCAAGCACAATTAGATACCTCAAATAAATACCTTGAAAAAAATAATCTGAGCATTATGTGAGCAAACACTGCTCCTAAAATTGCTCCTAACAGTTCAAAAAGTCACTGTTTAAGCGAAAAATATGGTCATCCCGACCAACAAAGGACATTCGAAAGAGTGTCCTTTTTCTTTTAGAAAAGCAACGGCAAAGAGGATCGCCTGCCCTCTTTGCCGATTTTTTTAAAATGTATTATTGATGGATAGAGCGCTGGAGGCCTTTTCTCTTCTTAACTATTTTCAAAATATTTTGATCGTTTGAATACTCGTAAAGCACCTTATCGCTGTATCTTCTGATAAGAAAAATACCCAAACCGCCTTCCTCGCTGTCCTCAATATTTTCAAAATCAGGTTCGGGAGAATTCAGCGGATTAAACGGAATCCCGCCGTCCGTAAAGGTGATTTCCGCCTCGTCGCTTGTCGGATTGAACGAGAAAGCCGCTTTGATATATCCGTTGTCCTGATCAGGATAGCTGTAGTTGACAATGTTGGAGCAGACTTCATCCGCGATGGTACCCATTTGCGTGATACTGCTGAAGTCAAATCCCGAAGCATTCAGCATATCGTCAAGAAAAGTATAGATTTCATTGAGGTTTTCCGTTTTTGCTTCAACGGTGATTTCCCTGTACAGCCGGCTTCCGTTGAAAATAACGGATAGCATGGTAATGTCGTCTGTTTGGGTCGCGCCGTTTGAATAGCTTCTTAAATCCCTTTGAACCGCTTCACAGATTTCCCGCGCAGACTGCGGCTTTTGAGCGTTTAGCGCAAGGCGCAGTCTGTCCTCGCCGTACAACTCGTCAGCGGGATCAACTGCTTCTGTCACACCGTCGGTATAGAGATACAGCACGTCGCCTTTGCTGAGCTTGAGCTCTCTGCGGCTAAACGGAATACTTTCCTCTGCCGCGACCACAAAATCAGCCTTTTCACTCAAATATTCAAAGGTTCCGCCGGCGCGGCGTATCAGCGGCTTGCAGTGACCCGCGTTGATGTAGGACAGGATACCCTTTTCCGTGTCGAGAATACCGAACCAAAGCGTGACGAACATATCCGCCTCGTTGTCCTCGCAAAGCGCGTTGTTGGCAATGAAAATGATCTCGTCAACACTTCGGTTCGCCTGAGCGAGAGATTTTATCATGGTTTTAGCCTTCATCATAAACATGGCGGCAGGGATTCCTTTGTCTGAAACATCGGCAACGAGAAAAACAAAGTGCGTGCTGTCCGTGAAAAAGAAATCGTAGAAGTCTCCGCCGACTACCTTTGCGGGAGTCATTGAGGCGAAAATGTCGACGTCGTGTCTGTTCGGAAATGGCGGAAATACGTTCGGAAGAGCAGAGGTCTGGATCGCGTGGGCAAGCTCAAGCTCCTTGTTAAACCGTTCGGATTCCCTTTCGATATATCCCTTCAATGACGATACGGTGGTGTTGATACCGTCCGAGAGCTGCCTGAACTCCAGATTATCCTTCACGTCGATTTTTACGTCGAGGTTGCCGCCGGTGATTTCGGAAAGTTCGCTGTTGATTTTGCCGATATTATCTACAATCAGCCGCTTTGCAAGGTTGTTGACACGCAGGAAAATAATGACCATCAGCAAAAGCATACAGAACATCGAAACTGAGATGATGATATAAATGCCCAGCATTATCTCGTTCTTTGAGATTATCGACACCGCGTAGTATCCGTCCGCCTGCTCGTAAATAGCACAGTATACCGTTCCCTCCAGCTCGGTCTCGATAAGTGTGTTCGCGGGAGCGGACGAAAGCAGCTTTTCCATGTCCTGCTGTGTAAACCGAATATCTTTGTTTTCACGCAGCTTCTCGGGAGGACTGATAATTGATCCGTCCTCATGAATGATCAGGTCGCAGCCGTCCTTTCCAACGGTTTTAAAGCTGCAAATGCTTTCCATTATTCCGTCAGTCTGCTGATAATACGAAGGCGGGTCAAAGATAACCGTCATTACTACTCCGTTACCCAGAGAAACGGCGACATACTTCTTCCAGTTTCCGGATTGAAAATCCTCCGGCGGGATATCCGAGATGCGGCAGCTGCCCAACTGCGTATCCGAAAGCTCTCTGTGGTACTCGCTCAGGACAGAATCCTCAAAAACGCCGGTATCGACCTTGCTTTTGTCATCAGACATGATAACAATGCCGTTTTCATCGATAACATACCAAGCCGGAGACCCCCAATATTCCAGGATGGAGGTAATATATTCTTCATCGGGCAATTTCGATTCATATACGAACATACTCTTCACAGCGTCAAATATGAAATCGGAATCATATACTACTTCTTCGTTGATCTCCGAAAGCTGAGGCGACAGAATATCAAAAACCAAACGGTTCTTCAAAAACGGCGTTATCAGTGCGATAAAAATCATTGAAAACAGCATGATCAGCACCGTGACCATAAGCAGTTTTCTCCGGAAGACCTTCGGCAGTCTTTTTTCTTTTTTAGCGCTTTTCATATGAGATTAAGGAACGATGAAAAGCTTGTCGATTCAAAAATATCAAGCACGGTTCCGTTTGCATGGCTGATAAGCATTGTTTTTTTGCCCTTGACGCGCTTGTGGTTTGAGTGCAGGACGCGAAGTCCCGCCGAAGAAATGTACGCAAGCTTTTCAAGGTTGATTTCAACCGTGTCGTATTCCTCAAAGGCAGATTTCAGCTCCGCGTCGAGCTGAGGCGCGGTGACGGTGTCGAGCTTACCGTCCAAAAATAAGGTTAATTTGCCTGAGTCGCTCTGTTTTGTGATGTTCATAACGCTTCCTCCGTTTATCCTATCTTATTGATTAATCCGGCAAAATCCGCGGCAGAAATGTTTTTGCTGTCCCAGAATACGCCGTCGATGATGCCCTTGTCAAAATATTCCGCGAGCTTTTCCGCGCTCAGCATACCGCCGTAAAACAGCGGCATTTCAATCGGAAATCCCGGGAGCGCTTCCCTGACGGCGGTTTTAATGCTCTCTAGCATAGAGAGCGTGTATTTCTCGTCAGCGGACCGGCTTCCGTCGAACTCCCACAGCGGACGGTAGATCGTGCCGATGCGGTAGTGAGCCTCATAGGGGATTTTTTTATAGCCTGTTTTGATCTGACGCGCAATGACCTCGGGCGCGGTGTGATTTTCAGCCATTTCGCGGTTCTCGCCGACGCAGAGCATGGATTTGAAGCCCATGTTAAGAATCGTCTCGAGCCTGTCGCAGATCATTTCGTCGGTTTCGCCGAGCGCGTAACGCCTGTCGGCGAGTCCTGTGATCGCCATGTCCGCGCCGATTTCCTTAAGCTTTTCGGGGGTAAGCTCGTTTGATACGGGCGTCAGGCAAAAGCTCTGAGATGAAATCTTCACCAGCTTCCTCTCGGGAATCGCGGCGCAGACCGCCTCGAGTGAGAGCGCGGGTACAAAGGCGAAGAACATGATATCCTCCTCGCGCTCAAGATGCTTGGTGCGATCGCAAATCAGGTTGATATCATCGATGATCTGCGCCGTGGATTTTTCCTGTGTGAAGTTGTAGCAGTAAAACTTAAGCATTATTTCCTCCCAATCGTAATCAGCGTGTTGTTCAAGCCCAGCGCGCGGGTATAGCTTACCTTGTCCGCGAGGGTGTTGATGATTTTAAGATTTGAAAATTCCTCATCGGTGCTCACGACCGTTGACGAATCAAAGGTTTCGCCGTTATCTCTTACCGACAGAATCACCGCGCTGTCCGTGACGCGGCAGATCAGATCGATGCGCGGCTGCTTTTTGTCGCTGTTGAACCGGCGGATGTGCTCGACGCATTCCTCGGCGAGAACGCCGGCGTAATCAGCCGTCTGACCTGTAATACCGTTGTTGTTGCAAAAGCCGATGACCTTGTCGGCGATCTGCGAAGCCTGCTCCGCCTCGGGACGAAGACTTGCGTCAAACATCGCGCTGCACTCGGTCTGCCTTTCGTGCAGGAGAATACCGCTGTACTTATCATTTCTGACGCGGTAGACAATAAAGCAGATCAGGAAGGTTACCGCCGCGGTCAGCGCCTCCGAGATCACAAACGCCCAGCTTGTGCCGGTGATCCCGAAGCTTTTTGACAGGAAGTAGGCGATAGGAACAGTGAAAATCAATCCGCGCAGAAAAGTTGTGGTTACGGAAATCGCCTTTTGCTTTGTCGCCTGCAAATAGTTCATGGTAACGCAGCAGATGCCAATTCCCAACAGGCTGAGCGAGAAGATACGCACCGCGGGGATTCCCATTGCCACGCGCTGAGGACTTGTGACGGAGAACAACGAGAGCAGAAGGTTCGGGAACAGCAGTATTATCGCGATGATCACTGCGCAGGCGGCGCCGACAAAGATAAATGTTTTGCGCAGCACGATATCAATTCCCTTGTAATCACGTTCGCCGTAAAGCAGGCTGACGATGGGAGTCATCGTATCGCTTCCGCCAGACACAAACATCGAGATAAAGGTGACCGTGAAATTGCAAACCGAAAATACCGCCATACCGTCGGCGCCCGAGGTTTCCTGAACTATGCGGTTGAGCAAAAGAGCCTTGACGAAAAGCAGAATGGTGTTGACAACAGAAGCTATTCCGCCCGTGCTCAGCTCGCCCATGTACTTGAATTCTTCTGAGCTGATTTTAATGAACTTCAGCGTGCGCTTTTTGAAGAACACCAGATAATACAGCTCCATGATAAAACCTACCGCGTAGCCCGTGACGGTCGCGAGAGCCGCTCCCGAGGTGTCCATCTTGAAAATGCCCATGTAAACGAAATCCATCATCAGGTTGACGGCGTTTGATACCAGAAGAATGTTCGCGGATAATTTGGGCATACCGTCAACGCGGATGATAAAAACAAGATAAGGCACTACGATCATGAACACAGAACCGAAAATATTGAACAGCGCGTAGTGCTTGGCGTAATCATACAGCGCGCTGTCAATACAGAGCAGCGAGGTGATCGGATCGATCAGAAGGATTCCGGCTATCGTCACGATCACGGCGACCAGCACCGACGCCGCGAAGGACAGCGTGAACAGCGCGTTTGCCTTGCGGTTGTTGCGCTGCCCCTTGGCGATAGAGATGCTTATTGCTCCGCCGATTCCGAACAGGAAGAACAGCGCCTGCATAAAAAGCACGACAGGCTCGGCGAGATTGATCGCCGAAAAGGCGTTGTCGCCGACGAGCGCCGAAACGACGATTCCGTCAACAAACGAGGCGAGCAATATCGACATTGAGCTGATTATGGTGGGGAAGAGGTACTCGTTGAATTTTTTTCCGAGCAGCGCAGGGGTTCTTTGAAGCGTCATATTTCATCGCCCTCCGTTTCAAAGAATCCAAGTCCCTCAAGCGCGCTCAAAAAGCTGTTCATGTAATCCCGCGAGGTCATCGACCAGCTGAAGCCCAAACGGTAGAGCACCTGTGTGGTATACTCGTTCTCGGTGGAGATCATTTCAACCTTTTTGGAGCTGTCCATGTTTTCGTAGGCGAGCAACGTGGTCAGCTTAGCCGCCTTCTGCGGGTCGTTCTGCGCCTTAATGAGCATTTCCGCAAACTCTTTATCCTCCGCGAGCTTTATATTCATGCCCATGCTCCGCATTTGAAGAATGATGTCTCCCAGCGGCACATAATGGTTGTTGTAGGGATGGAAAATACAGCAGTCGTCGGGCGTCGCGCAAAGCCGCACGATCGCCTCGGCGGTCTCGTCGATAGGCGCCATCTCAACAGGATAGTTCATGAAGCTGTACGGGTAAGCGCCGATCACGAGATAAGCTCTCAGTCTGCCCATAAAGCCGTTGGAAACGAAGTTGACCTGGAACTCGCCGTCGCTGTCACGCGCGGCAAGATTTCCGACGCGCATGATTTTGCCCTTGAGACCGCCGCGGATAGCCTCGAGCACATAACGCTCCGCGAGGAATTTGCTGTGTACATACTGATTGTCTATCACCTGACCGAAATAGAGCTTCTGCTCGTTCAGCTTGAGTTCGCGCGGAGGATAGTTGTTTACTCTGTCGCCCGCCACACTGCCGGTGGAGATTTGTACGATCATGCTGTTGTGTTCTTTGCAGAAGTCGATCAGGTTTTTGACGCCGCCCGCGTTGACGCGCTCGATGTCGTCGGTTTCGGAGAAGTGCTTTACAAGAGCGGCACAGTTGATAACAGTGTCAACCTGTTTGCCGTCGAGCTGAGCGAACCATTTTTTGTCGGTAATGCTGCCCTCGACGATCGTGATTCTGTTTTCAAAGTACCAGTCAAAGTCGTCCTCAAAGTAGTAGTAAAGCTGTCCTCTGAGACGTTTTTCGGCGCTTGCGCGCTTGGAGCTTCTAAGCAGACAGTAAACGTGGCCGCTGTAGTTGTCGAGGAAATATTTGAGTATATGAATGCCCAAAAATCCCGAAGCGCCCGTGAGCAGAAGATTGCCCACGCGGTTCTTTTGTCCTTTGAGTGATCCGAGATTATTGGCGCGGAGAACAGGTTCAAATACAGTATAGTCGTAATCCGCCAGACCGTCTGAAAACTCTCCCTTGTCAGAGAACTTCGCCGCGATTTTGCGCGGAGTCTTGAGGGCGAAAATATCGCCGTATGAGACCTCAAGACCCTGCTCGTTTGCTTCGACAAGCACGCTCGTAACCGTCAGCGAGGTGCCGCCCAGATCAAAGAAGCTTCTGTCCGCGCTGACCTTGTCGAGCGAGAGCACGTTTTGGAAGATTTCGCAGAGGATTTTTTCCTCGAGGGTAACAGGCTCGCTGTACTCCGCTTCAAAGCTGAGAGTCGGCTGCGGCAGCGCCTTAACGTCGGTTTTGCCGTTTGGAGTCTGCGGCATATTATCCAGCCGCATGATCGCCGAAGGCACCATATATGCTGTCAGGCGTTTTGAGATATGCTCACGCACAAGCTCCTCGGTGACGGAGCTGTCGGCGCTGTAGTAGGCGCAGAGATTGTCGACTCCGCTTATCGGGCGGATCATCGCGACAGCCTGATTCACTCCCTCGCAGGAGAGTATCGCGCGTTCGACCTCGCCGAGCTCGATGCGCAGACCTCTGAGCTTGACCTGATTGTCGCACCTGCCCAGGATGACAACGTCGCCGTCGTCAGTCCAGCGCGCGTAGTCGCCGGTTCTGTAAATTCTTTCGCCGTTGTAGAGCTTGAAGCTCTTTTCGGTCAGCTCGGGATTGTTGAGATAGCCGTCGGCAACGCCCGCGCCGCCGACATACAGCTCGCCTACAATACCGGCGGGCAGCGGATTTCCGTCCGCGTCAACGATATACTCCCTGACATTCAGCAGCGGTCTGCCTACGCAGACGTCATCGGCGTGTGTAAGCTCCTTGGCGTTGCAGGAAACGGTGATTTCCGTCGGGCCGTAGGTGTTGAAGATACGCGCCTTTGTGGTTTTTTTCAGGTTCTCAAGCAGCTTCGGCGAATACTTTTCGCCGCCGCACATAATTATTCTGCACTTCGAGAGCACCGCCTTGAACGCGTCGAGCAGCATATACTGCTCAATGCGCGACGGAGTCGCGTTGATGACGTCGCCGCCCGTGCGCTCAAACAGCGCGCAGAGCTTCATAGGATCCTTGGTTTCGTCCTCGTCGGCGAGCACGAGCGTCAGACCGTTGCACAGCGACGCGGCGGTCTCCTTGAGCGACATATCAAAGGACACTGTGGTGACCGAAACATAGACGTTTCCTTCGTTTTTCAGCGCGTAGATATGCGTGTTTTCCGGGAACGGAGTGAGGTAATTCGCGATGCCCGAGTGTCTGATGACAACTCCCTTAGGTCTGCCCGTGGAGCCTGAGGTGTAGATAAGATACGCGGTATCCTCGGGGCTGATATCGACTTGAGGCTTCTCTGTATTGCCGCTTGTCAGCAGATCTTCGATATCCAGCTCATTGTCAAAGCCTCGTTTTTTATCTGTGAGAATGTACTTTGCTTCGCTGTTCTCAAGAATGTATTTTATTCTGTCGTCGGGATATTCAGGGTCGCAGGGGATATACGCCGCACCTGTTTTGAGAACGGCATACATCGCGATGATCTGACGGCTCGTGCGCGGGAGCAGGAAGGCTACTCTGTCGCCTTTTTGCACGCCCTTTTCTATCAGAGCGTTTGCAAGACGGTTGCACTCCTTATCGAGCTCAGAGTAGGTAAAGCTGCCGTCGCAGGCAACAAGAGCCGTCCTGTCGGGATAAGCCGCCGCCTGCTCCTCAAACAGAGCGTGGTAGAGCTTTATGCCGATCTCGCGTTCCTCAACGTGAGAAAAGCCGCTCAGCTTTTCTCTGTCCTTATCGGAGAGCATACTCAGCGCGCAGAGCTTCTGAGAGCCGTCGGAAATGATCGACTCGGCGGTACGCGCGATCGAAGCGGAGATGATTTTTGCGAGCTTTTCGCTGTAGAGCGCGGAATTATACTGAACGTTTACCGCTATTCTGCCTTCGCCGCCGTCCTCGATATGAACGGACAGGCTGAATTTGGGCAGAGGATTGATAATGACGTTTTCAATTATCGTTTCATTTTCCAGAACGGCGGTCTCGTTGACTCCGAGCTGACAGGCGTAGTTGATTTTTGAAACAAAGCCGTACTGGTCAAACAGCTTTATGAAGGGATATGCGCTGTTCTTCTGAGCCGCGCGCATTGCTGCCGCTGAGTCGGAAACAAATTCAAGCGCGGTTCTTTCTGTGTCAATAAACGCGTGCAGAGGCAGGCTCTTGACGAACATTCCGAGCGAATCTATGTAACGGATATCCTCTCTGCCGCCCGAAATCATCGAGATATAAACCTTGCGGTCAGCGGTGCAGCGGCTGACGGCGTATTCGGTTGCCGCAAGGAACAGCGCCGCAGGCGTGAGAGAGTTTTCGCGGCAGAACGAGTCCGCAGCGGTCTTGTCGACATATGTCACCGCCTCGCGCAGATCGCCTTCCTCGGCGTTCCGGTTGAGGTCAGCGGAAATATCGGACGCGTTCTCGAAGTCGGCAAAAAGCTCCTTGTAATACTCGAGCGCCTGTTTGCCATTTTCGCTTTGTTCAAGCTCAGCTTCCCCGGCGATATAGTTGTAATACGAGGTGTCGGTTTCGGGTTCGGTGCCGTTTGTGTAGATATCGGCGAGCCGCTTGATAAACGCGGAGAGCGAGAGTCCGTCAAAGATGATATGGTGCGCGTCAAAGAGAAGCAGAACGTTCTTTTCAGTGCTGATTATCTCGCAGCGGAACAGAGGACCGCGTGAGAGGTTAAAGGGTCGTACAAACTCAGCTTCCTCGTCGGCGACGTCCTTTGAGTTCATGGTGAGGACGGGAATGTCACAGACAAAGTCGTCCATCTGACGCTGAATGATTTCCTTGCCCTCAAGCGCGATGACCGAGGTGAGAACGGGATTTGTGCCGATAAGCTTTTCAAGCGCGGATTTGAGTCTGTCGACGTCAGTCCTCTTGGAAAGCGTGTATTTCATCGGAATGTTGTATATGAGCGCGTCGGGGCGTTTTACGCTGTCGTAGTAAACGCCGAGCTGCTCCGCGCAGAGCGGAATGTTGTCGGTCGGCGCATCGGAGTTCTGGGCTGTATCTACGGCTTTGCCGCTCCACATCTCCTCGAGGATCATGTTTTCGACAGTCAGCAGCGAGCAGTCGTCGTCCATCAGCTCGGTAACGCCCGCCTTTACGCCGAAGTTTTCGTACAGCTTTGCGGAGAACATGATCGTAGTCAGCGAGGTGAGTCCGAGGAAAACAAGGCTGTCGGTAATATTTTTGCTCTCGAAGCCCGTGATCTCGCTCACCATGGCGCACAGACGCTCCTCAAGCACATTGAGCGCCTTGCCGCCCTGATTTTCATCTCCGCTCTGGATCGAAGGCTCGGGAAGCTTGCGCTTGTCGACCTTGCCGTTGGGGTTGAGCGGAATCTTGTCTATCTGCATCGTGACGGACGGAACCATATATTTCGGCAGCTCGTCCGCAATAAAGCCGTTCAGCGTCGGAACGTCAACCGCCGCGTCGGAAACCACATAGGCAACTACCGCCTTGCCTCCGCCGGGCAGGTCCTTGGCGATGACCGCAGCGTCCTTTATTCCTTCAAACTCGCGGATACGGCGCTCGATCTCGGTCAGCTCAATGCGGAAGCCGCGGATCTTGACCTGCTCGTCGCGTCTGCCCACAAACTGAACGTTTCCGTCGGGCAGATAGCGGCATACGTCGCCCGTGAGGTACATTCTCTCATAGCCCTCTATGTCAAAGAAGGGATTCGGAATGAATTTCTCGGCGGTCAGATCTTCTCGGTTGAGGTAGCCTCTGGTCACGGGATAGCCCGAGATGACAAGCTCTCCGACCGCGCCCGAGGGCAGCAGGCGGTTGTACTTGTCGACAATATAAATATCGCAGTTGCCGAAGGATTTTCCGATCGGCACCGAGGTGTATTCCTTGTCAAGCACGTAGTCGGTAACGTAGATCGTACATTCCGTGGGACCGTAGGTGTTGGCAAACGTGAAATGCGGCGGCGGACACGGAACGAGCTTTTCTCCGCCGACCGTGAACACCTTCATATACGGGCTGTCGGGGTAAGCGGTGATATACTGCCTGCCGAGCTGTGTAGTGCAGTCCATCATCGTGATCTTGTTTCCGATAACAAACTCGTTCAGTCCGACCAGATCAAGCCTTGTTTCCTCGGGAACGATATATACCGACGCGCCTGCCGTGAGCGCGGGATAGAGATCCTGCATCGACGCGTCAAAGCCGAACGCTCCGTAGGCGGCAAAGTGATCTTTTTCGGAAATGTCGAACCGCTCGCAGAAGGCAAGGCAGAAGTTGACGAGATTGCGGTGCTCGAGCATGCAGCCCTTAGGCTTGCCCGTCGAACCCGAGGTGTATATCAGCGCAAACAGCGAGTCGGCATTCGGAGCGGTCAGCGCGGTATCAAAGTCGTCGGGAAGGTTATAAATCTCATTGGCGGAAATAATCACGCCGTTCCAGCCGTCTATTATTGGAGCAAGCTCGTCGTCGGCGATGACAACCGGAGCCTTTGAGTCCTCAAGCATATACATAAGCCTGTCCTGAGGATAGTTGCTGTCGAGCGGCTGACATCCGCCGCCTGCCTTGAGAACGGCGAGAGTGCAGATGGGGAATAGCTCGCAGCGCTTTACCATGATTCCTACGGGTACTTCATGGGTCACGCCTTTTTTTGCGAGCAGCTTCGCGAGATTCTCGGAATAGCGGTCAAGCTCTGCGTAGGTCAGGGTTTTGTCCTTGAAGCCTATTGCGATGTTGTCTGGGTGCAGCTGCACCTGTCTGCGGAACAGATCAACGAGAGTAAGCGTCCGGTCAAACTCAAGACGGTTGTCGTTTGCCGCGCGGTAGAATTCGAGTTCTCTCTCCTTACAGAAGGTGATCTGACTGAGCGAATCGCACCCGAGCAGGCCTTCGATGATGTTTATATAAAGATGAGCAAAATTCTCAATAGTTTCTTTCAGGTACAAATCGGCGCGGTATTCAAATGAAAGCGTGTAGTCGTTCTCTCTTTTGAGCACGTCGAGGGATAGCTTCGACATCGCGTCGCCCGATTTGTGAATGTGATAAGGGATAAAGCTGCCGTTTATAGTCACGCCGTTGAGCATTTCTCCCTGATACACAAAGATGATATCGGAGTTGACCTCATACTCATTGGCAAGCTGCACGATAGATACGATATCGTGATTCAGGCTGTCAAACAGCAGCTCCTGAACCTTGGCAAGATACGCGGCAACCTGCGCGTTTTCGTCGATATTCACGCACAGGGGCAGGGTGTGAACCAGCATACCGTAGGTGTTTTGAAGCTCGGGGATATGTCTTCCGTTTTCAACGGTGCAGAACAGCGACTGCTCCTGACCGCCCTGCTTTGCGAGAGCGTAGGCAAAGGCGCCGAGGAAGAGTGTGTTCTCGGTGATTTTCAGCTTTTTGCAGCTCTCGGCAACGGAGGACGCGGACAGATAATCGCCGAGATTTAGAGTAAAGTGCGCGCCGGTGATCTCGGGCGGATCGTCGATCTGATCGGGGATAATATTCGAGTCGGTCTCAACGCCCGCGAGCATTTTGTCGTAAAATTCTCTGCATTCCTCAAAGCGCTTGCTCTGCTTGAGCTTCTGCTCGTAGGAGCTGAGCATGAAGCCGTTTACTTCCTCGCGGTCAGGCTCCTCTCCCATATAAATCTTCGCGAGATTGTGAGTGAATACGGAGGTGGAGGTTCCGTCGGTGATAAGGTGATGAACGTCGTTGAAGAAATACAGTCCGTCGGGGGTAATAAAAATCTTGAAGCGGAAAAGCGGCCCGTGCTCAAAGTCAAAGGGCTTTACAAAGGAGCGGCACAGCTTGTCCGCGTCGGTTTCGCCGGTGGATTCGATGTCGACCCTGACTTCCATATCCTTGACGGGTACAACGCACGGAACGCCGTCTATGACCTTCGCGCACACCTTCATAAACGGATAGAGCGCGGCGGTTTGTTTTACGGCTTTCGCGAGGCGCTCCGCGTCCACACCGAGAGAATCCGGGAAAAACATCGAGGCGGGGTTGTTGTATTCAAGGCTCTGCGGCTCCTGAATGTTCGCGAGATAGATTCCGAGCTGGGCGTCAGTCATGGGATAGGCGGACTTTTCCTCATACTCAAAGGAAATCTGCTCGCCGTCGCCGACGCTCGCGGCAATCGCCTTCGGTGTTCTCAGCGAGAAAATCTGAGCGGACGACAGCTTGAAAGCTTCAAGCTCCTCCTGCAGCATGACGACCTTGATAGAATCGCCGCCGAGCGAGAAGAAATCGTCGTTAATGCCGACCCTTTCGAGCTTCAGAAGCTTTTCAAAGGCGGCGCAGACCTGTTTTTCGCCCTCGGTGACGGGAGCCTCGTACTCGCTGCGGAACTCTGACGCGTCCGGCTCCTTGAGCGCCTTCCGGTCAAGCTTTCCGTTCGGAGTGAGCGGAAATTCGTCTATCTGAACCAAGAAGCGCGGAACCATATACGGAGGGAATTTTTTCAGCAGCCTCCTGCGGATATCGGCGTCGGAAATCTTGCTGTCGGAAGTAAAGTAGCCGCAGATATATGTCTGACCGTTATCGTCGGTGAACGCCTTTACAACGGCAGTTTTTATGCCCTTTATCTTGCCGAGCTGAACCTCGACCTCGCCCATCTCAACGCGCTGACCGTTGATTTTTACCATCCAGTCCTTGCGGTTGACGTAAACAATGCTGCCGTCGGGCAGACGCTTGCAGATATCGCGCGTATGAAGCAGCCGCTTGTCGGTTTCGTCCGTTGAATAGGGATTCTCGGTAAAGACCTCGGCGGTCAGCTCGGGCAGATTGATATAGCCGCGCGCCATTGTGCCAGCAATGCACAGCTCGCCTTCTTCGCCGTCGGGAACAATTCTGCCCTCGTCGTCGAGCAGCAGCGCCTTAAAGCCGCTCAGAGGTCTGCCGATAGGAGTGTTGTCATAAGCCTTGTCAAGCTCGAAGGTCATCGCGATGCTCAGCAGCTCGCTGAGTCCGTAGGCGTTTTTGATGCGCGCATAAGGGCTGTAGATTCCGCTGATACGTTCGCCGCCCGAATTGATTAGCTTGAGCGTGCTTTCCCTTACGGGAAGCTGCTTGAGCATTTGCGGACTGATGACCGAGGCAGTGATGCCGTGTGTGTCGATATATTTGTCAATAAACAGAATATCCTTGCGCTGTTCCTCGGTGAGAATATGTATCTCCGCGCCTGCCCAGAGCGAGGTGAGAATATCATGGGACGAGATCGCGAAGTTGAAGGGCGTTACGCTGAGCTCAATATCGTCAGCCGTTGCGCCTACCTCAAGCTGCCTGACGATCGCGTTTGTAAACGACCAGTGATCGTGGATAATGCCCTTTGGATTTCCCGTAGAGCCCGAGGTGTAAATAGCGATCGCGGCGTCCTCCATGTGGATCTCGGGGAATTCCGAGAGGATTTTTTCATCTTCGATATTCTCCAGAAAGCCGTTGTCGATCGCAAAATCAGCGCCGCTGTCCCTGATGATAAAAGCGACTCTGTCCTTGGGATATTCCGTGGAAAGCGGAGAATAAGCCGCTCCCGCGCGAAGGATACCGATGATCGAGGCTATGTAGATGGAACTGCGCTCCAGAACGATAGGATAGATCTTTTCCTTTTTCGCTCCTCTGCGCAGCAGGCGCGAGGCGATTTTCGCGCTCAGCTGTTCAAGCTGTGAGTAGGTCATTTTTTCTTCATTACAAACAAGAGCGGTTTTCTGAGGATTTGACGCCGCTGTCTGCAAAAAGCGTTCAACAAAATTCTGCATAAAATCTCCTGCCATAATTATTTTTCCCCTTGTTTCATATTATTGTTTCTTGCTTTGCCGGAGTAATATTAACATTTTTATTTTATCATACCGTTGATAATTGTTCAATATTTATAGAACAAAAAATAGCGAGACATTATTGTTTTTCTATACACTAATGTATCAATATAAAAAAACGATCTTCGAAGACAGTGAATGTCTGATTGCCTATGATACTGTTGTGATGCGTTAAGGCTGTAAAAGTGGGCTTCTCCGGCAGCCTTAGAGTCACGGAATTCAGCGGGAATATGTCAAAAGGGATATATGCGCCGTTTTGTGTGTGTTTCGAACCCGGGTCTTGTTGAATAGTGACAAAATGTCAATGGAAATTTTGTGACGCGAATTCAGTGAATATGTGCTTTAATTATAAAAAAAGTTGATAATTTTTTAAGGAGGATGTTTATGTTAAAGAAAAGCTTATCGATCATCATAGTCTTGTGCATGATTCTGGGCTGTTTTTCGGTGACGGGCACAGCGTTCGCCGCGGAAGCTGACTATCAGCTGACAGGCGACGACGGCTACACCGAGATCAGTACCGTCGAGGACTTGTACACGATCAACACTAATCTCTCCGGCAGCTACAGGCTGATGAACGACATCGACCTTAGCGAAGCGACAGCCGAGGGCGGCGAGTGGGACTATTCAGGCAACGGCTGGGAGCCGATCGGCAGCAATGGAATTTACGGAAAAACCGCGTTCAATGGAACCTTTGACGGCAACGGCTATGAAATCAAGGGTCTGCGGATCAACATGAAGAGCAAACCCAGCGGAACAGGAGATATTTATCTCGGTCTGTTTGCCAGCAATAGCGGTACAATCAAAAACCTGACGGTATCGGGCAGCGTCAGCGCAGGCTCAAATATCTATGTTTATTACGCGGGCGCTATCGCGGGATATAACTACGGAGCGATAGAAGGCTGCTGCAACAAAGCTGAGATCACGATTCCCTATGGTACTTACGCAAGCGGAATAGCGGGATACACTTATAGCGGAGGAAAAGTCACACAATGTTATAATACAGGCAGTATTTCAGCGACTAGAAAAAGTTCGAATGGCGTTTATGCTTCCGGTATTACTCATTGTGCTAACGGAACCGTAAGTGACTGCTATAACACAGGAAACATTACGGCAAGCAATACGTACAATGCCGCCTACGCGTCCAGTGCCGGAATCAGCGCCTGCTCAGGCAGCGGAAGCATAAATAATTGTTACAATACCGGAACCGCGGCGAAGGCGATTTCTTATACATCGGTAACGAACTGCTACTTCCTCAGCGGCAGCGGCGCGGATATAACGGGCGCTAAACTACTGAACGATAGCCAGATGAAGAAGCTTGAACTGTTCAAGGGTTTTGATACAGCGAACACCTGGTTTATTGATGAAAATGCCGAGTATAAGTATCCGCAGCTGAGAAACAATAAGCAAACGAAGGATTCCGAACCCGGCGAAGGATATGCGCCGACGATGAATGACGGCGTATATGAAATCAGAACCGTCAGGGATCTGAGCTATGTCAACACTAATCTCTCCGGCAGCTACAGGCTGATGAACGACATCAACCTAAGCGAAGCGACAGCCGAGGGCGGCGAGTGGGACTATTTAGGCAACGGCTGGGAGCCGATCGGCAGCAACGGAATTTACGGAAAAACCGCGTTCAATGGAACCTTTGACGGCAACGGCTATGAAATCAAGGGTCTGCGGATCAACATGAAGAGCAAACCCAGCGGAACAGGAGATATTTATCTCGGTCTGTTTGCCAGCAATAGCGGTACAATCAAAAACCTGACGGTATCGGGCAGCGTCAGCGCAGGCTCAAATATCTATGTTTATTACGCGGGCGCTATCGCGGGATATAACTACGGAGCGATAGAAGGCTGCTGCAACAAAGCTGAGATCACGATTCCCTATGGTACTTACGCAAGCGGAATAGCGGGATACACTTATAGCGGAGGAAAAGTCACACAATGCTATAATACAGGGAATATTTCGGTAGAATGCAGCAGAGACTCATATGTAAATTTTTCCGGTATCACCTATATCTATGGCTTGCCGGCTTGTGCGATATGGACGGCACGGATTTCAGCAGAGAGACCCTGACAGAGGACGAGCTGAAAACTGCCGACGCCAACGGAGACAATACCGTTACGATCAGCGACGTTACCGAGATCCAGCGCTATCTTGCCGAGCTTCCGGCTAACGTCAGAATAGGACACATTATTTCCACAAAGATAAAGACAATAAGCTTTGCGGAACAGACAATGACAATTACTCTCGGCGAGTCTGTATCGCCGGCAGTCGTGATATTCCCGGCATACGCTGAGAACACCGTACTTCAGTGGTCAAGCACGAATAACTCTGTAGCTGCCGTCGACCAGAAGGGCGTGATCACAGCGCTGAGCAAGGGTACAGCGACGATTTACGCCAAGGCGACAGACGGCACCGGCGTACAGGGCTTCTGCACTGTTAAGGTTGAAGGAATCAAGGTTTCGTCAATCAAGCTTTCCGAAACATCGATGACAATATCGGCGGGAGAGTCGCAGACGCTCACGGCAGAAGTATTACCGACAGACGCTGAAAACATGGCGATCGAGTGGTCTAGCTCAAATACCGCTGTGGCTTCTGTTGACCAGAACGGCAAGGTGACCGCGGTCAGCAAGGGTACCGCGACGATCTACGCCAAGGCTAAGGACGGTTCGGGCGTACAGGGATACTGCGCGGTGAATGTTGAAGGCGCAAAGGTATCCTCGATCACGCTCTCATCAACATCTCTCGGCTTAAAGGTCGGAGATTCTCAGACGCTCACGGCAAACGTATTGCCCGCAAACGCCGAAAACAAGTCGGTCGAGTGGTCAAGCTCTGATTCCTCTGTAGCTTCCGTCGCTCAAAACGGAAAGGTAACTGCGGTAGGCAAGGGTACAGCGACGATTTACGCCAAGGCTAAGGATGGCACGGGCGTACAGGCAAAGTGCACGGTAACAGTCGAAGCGGTAAAGGTATCATCGATCAAGCTTTCCTCTGATACTCTCGGTTTAACAGTCGGAGAGTCCCAGACTCTGACGGCAACCGTTTCTCCGTCGAACGCCGAAAACAAGTCGGTCGAATGGTCAAGCTCAGATACCGCTGTCGCTACCGTTGACCAGAACGGCAAGGTTAAGGCGGTCGCCAAAGGTACGGCGACGGTTTATGCAAAGGCGAAGGACGGTTCAGGCGCACAGGCAAGCTGCGCGGTAACTGTTACGGGAATCAAGGTATCGTCAATCAAGCTTTCCTCGACGTCAATCAGCCTGAATAAGGGACAGACAAAGACGCTGACGGCAACGGTATCGCCATCGAATGCCGATAACAAGACTATTGAATGGTCCAGCTCAAACACCGCAGCAGCGACTGTTGACCAGAACGGCAAGGTTACCGCGACAGGCGCAGGCACAGCGACGATTTACGCAAAGGCTAAGGACGGCACGGGAGTGCAGGCAAGCTCTACGGTAACGGTTACCGTAATCAAGGTGTCGTCGATCAGGCTTTCCCAGACCTCTCTGAGCTTAACAAAGGGACAGTCGCAGACTCTCACGGCAGCCGTATCTCCGTCGAATGCTTCCGATAGTTCGCTTCAGTGGTCAAGCTCAAACACCTCCGCCGCGACGGTAGACCAGAACGGCAAGGTCACCGCAGTCGGCGCGGGCACAGCGACGATTTACGCGAAGGCAAAGGACGGCTCGGGCGTACAGGCAAGCTGTACGGTTACGGTTTCGGGTATCAAGGTAACTTCAATCACACTCTCAAAAACTACCCTGAGTCTGACAAAGGGACAGTCGCAGACGCTGACGGCAACAATATCGCCTTCAAACTCGGATAACAAGTCAGTTGAATGGTCAAGCTCCAAAACGTCCGTCGCGACGGTAGACCAATACGGCAAGATCACCGCGGCGGGAGAAGGCACGGCGACGATTTACGCGAAGGCTAAGGACGGCTCGGGCGTACAGGCAAGCTGTACGGTAACGGTTACCGTAATCAAGGTATCGTCGATAAAGCTTTCCTCGACGTCTCTGAGCTTAACAACGGGACAGTCTCAGACGCTGACAGCAACCGTATCACCCACAAACGCGAGTGATAAGTCTGTTGCTTGGTCGAGTTCAAACACCGCCGCAGCGACGGTTGACCAGAACGGTAAGGTCACCGCAGCGAGCGCGGGTACGGCGACGATTTACGCGAAGGCAAAGGACGGCTCAGGCGTACAGGCAAGCTGTACGGTAACGGTAACTAAACCTGTCGAGCGCGTTTATCCCACATCAATCAAACTGAATAAGCAGGTATTGAATTTAAGCGAAGGCGGCAGCGCGTATCTGACAGCCACACTATCGCCGAGCAACGTTACCGAAAAGAATATTACGTGGTATTCAGAGGATCCGGATATAGCCTCTGTTGACAGCAAAACCGGATTGGTTACCGCAAACTGGCAGGGAAGTGTTTATATTACGGCAGAAACTGCCAACAGACTGACCGCGGAATGTCTTGTAACGGTTTCGTTTATGTCTGACGACGACGCGATGAAAATGATGTACCAGCAGGTTATCAGTGATATCAATAAAAATGCTTATCTTTATGATTCGGACGGAAATCCCTTTATAATGGGTCACACCACCGATAGTAAAAATAATGAATTGTTGTATTCGATCACAAGAAAGTCGGATAAGGTTCTGAATTTCTTCTTCGCCTATGACGCCAGCAGTTATCGGATTGTTTCAAATTTTGATACGGATTTCACAAACACTTTCAACATTAAACCTGAGTTTATGATGACGAACAAAACAACATCAAAATCAGAGCTGTATATGGCAAATGTTGACGCAAGAACTATCAAATATGACGGAACCGGTCAAGATACCAGTGTCAGATATTACAATCCTCTCACCGGAGCAACGGCATCAAGTGATTATTTAAAGGCATGCAACAGCGCTTTACAGATGTCTTTGTACTACTGGGATAGACTGCTTCTGCTGGAAGATAGTCATCACTTATCCGATATTGGATTTGAGTCTTATAGTGCTCCTTAATGATGATTCATACGGGTTGGGATACATAATTTAATCGTTGAAATTACCAAGAGCCGGGGATTTCCCCGGCTCTTGAACATATTGACCGTATATGCAATAAAAAATATCTGCACCCTTGTCACGAAAACTGACAGGGGTGCAGTTGTTTTTTATCCGCTTCTTATTCTGTAAATCAGCAGCAATGCCGCCGCCATACAAACTACCGACAGGATTATCCAGATAGCGGAACCGCCGGTCTGTACAGGCGTGCTGTCGGTTGGAGAAAGCGGCTCGGTGAAGGGCTGTGCAGTGGTTTGCTCCGTCGGTGCTTCTATACGGGCGATGACCTCGGTGCTGCCGCCGTGTCCGTCCTGCGCCGCGAACGCGATCGGCACAAACATGGCGATAAGGCTCAGGAGCATGAAAAAAATACACAAGCCCTTCAATATGCAATTTTTCATTTTTCCGGGAGCTCTTCAGCGCCTTACTGGTTCTCTATCGTGCTGAAAAATACCATGTAGCCGCTGTACTCGCCAACGATGTCCGCGAGGCTGTAGTCGCAGAGCTGAACCTGATTAATAACAAGCGAGCCGTTGACTTCTTCGCCGACGGTGGTGAAGCCCTTGAGGAAGTAGCCTGCCGCCTGAGTCATGGTATTGCGGTTGATGTTGATGGTGCTGTAGTTCAAATCCGCGGAGGGAACGTCAAATACCTGATACTTGAACTTCTTTGTCGGGTCGGACTTGTTTGCAATATAGAATTCCTGGTCGCCGTTGACGCTCGCGTTCTCGTCCTTGACATAGACGGAGATCTGCTGTGTATCGGCGTCAAGTCCCTCAGCCTTGTCGAGCGAAACGGTGTAGTCAACCGTCTTGTAGCTGTCCTTGGTGCTGTCGGCGGGCTGAGTCAGAGTTCCGAAATCAACAACGTCGGGAATAGTGATGATGTAGCTTACGTCGCCGGGCTGAGCGCCTTCAATGCGCGCCTTGACCTCGGTTTGTCCGCTCTGGCTGCTCTCGGTGAGCTGAGCCGCAGAAACGGAAACTGCGGATACCGCCGCCATTACAGCCGCGATCGCGACGGAAATGATTCTTTTGGTTTTCATTTGATTTGTCATCCTTTCAAATAATTTTTCTATTTACAAGGCAGAGCCTTGAGGCAACACCGCACAATTCGCGGTGCACGCCTTGCTTGAATATTATTCCGTCAGACTGCCCAAAAATCGGCACCCATACGTCAGTATGCGTACCGATTATTTGTACACTCTGACGAAAAATCTTACTTCGCAATTCGCACACCTGAATTATGCGGTATTGCCTTAATCAACAATCAGCTTAAATCCGGATTCGGCGGAATTGAGCGGTGTTTCGTCATCGTCG
Source organism: Lachnoclostridium sp. MSJ-17 (assembly GCF_018918205.1). Lineage (GTDB taxonomy): Bacteria > Bacillota > Clostridia > Oscillospirales > Acutalibacteraceae > Ruminococcoides. The sequence continues at coordinate 22,425 of NZ_JAHLQB010000056.1, forward strand.
AGCATCACGCAGCGGTAAACGACTACCGCGTCGTATGTGCCCTTTTCAAGAGATTTGGAAAGAGGAATCTCCGTCACGCCCTGTCCGGGTTTTAAGAGCGGCGATTCATACAGCACCGTGCCGTCGCTGAGCTTTAAGGAAGCGTACATGCCGACCTTGTTCTCCTTCGGGTTGCCGATGCTAAGGCTGAGAGTATTCTCGCCGGCTTTCATCTCGGCGGTGGAGTAGCCCGGAATTTTTGTGCCGCTCTGCGCGGGATTTGAATCCTCGACTCCGGGATCCCAGTTGTCGGAAATTACGCCGACGACGCCCTTTGAGTCGACGGGCTTGCCGCCGCCGAACACTCCGCAGACCGCCATGATAATCACCGCGGCGGCGATAACGAGAACCGCCGCGGAAATTATTAATATAATCTTCTTTTTATTGCTTTGCTTATCTGTTTTCAAATCTGCGCCTCCTGAACATGGCGAATAACACAAGTCCGGCAAGGAGAACTGTCGTTGCGATAGCTGGAACGGACTCACCTGTCTTGACTGTGCCGTTGCCTGACGCGCTGCTGTTTGTCGCGCTGTCCTTTGTGGAGGCAGAGGTCGCCTTTGTTGCCGAGGTAGCCGAGGTAGCGTCCTGCACGGTGGAAGGTTCGGTGTTAGAGGTGGTTCCTTCTTCGTCGGGAGTTGTTGAAGCCGTGACAGCGAAGTCCATCGGAGCCGCGAGAGTGAATACCGCCTTGCCGTCGCTTACGCTGTCGGGAGCGATGCTGACCGCTTCTCCGCTCTCCGAGAGCGCGGTGAGTACGACGCTTGTGTTTCCGTCGACCGGAACGGAAATCTTCACGCCGTCCGCAGTCCATAGCTCCGCGGGAATGTAATTTCCGTCCGCGTCTGTTGTAGATACGGAGTACGCCGAGAGTATCTCGCCGCTTGCCGCCGCGCTCATAGCCTTGTACTCGTCGCTTGCGGGGTCGAGAGCCTGAGCCGTGACGTTCAGCGATTTATGCATCATACCGCTCATCTCGATGTTCTGAGCGAGGGTGAGCGTCTGCTGCTGCAGGAATATGCCCTGAACCGTCGGGTAGCCCTGATTGAAGTAGGTGTCGCCGTATTTTGTCTGCACCCACGTAACCGTATCGTCAGTCGCTTCGTTGAGCTTGGCGGCGAATGAGGGCTTGAGCATATCCGTGTTTTCGACAAGTATATTCGTGCTGTCAAGCGGTACAAGAGCGCGGCTCTCGTCTGCCTGAACACTTCCTGCCGCCGGAATGCTGTTTACGTTTGAGTAGAATACCTTGTGTACATCCTCCGAGCTGTTCGCCGCCGCAACGCTTCCCATGGAGTCAGTGTAGCCGCAGTTGACCTTGCCGGAGTTGTAGGAGCTGTTGATGCTGCCCGTGTTGAAGTACGCGATACCGCCAGAGAAACGGCAGGACTTCGATGCTGTGCCGACAGCTCCGTTGTTGGCGGTGCCGTAGATGCTGCCCTCGTTCTTTGCCGCGATACCGCCGCAGTTTGTGCCGGAAACGATAGCTCCGCTGCGGCAGCCGGTGATAGTTCCATTGTTGACAGCCGCGATACCGCCGCTGAATTCGCCGATGATGTGTGAGTTGTAGTCGGACGGAGTGATCTTAGCGCCCGAGGGAAGTGTGATCTTAGTCTTGCCGAGGACGTTTATGCCGCTTGTGCAGTGGTCGATGACGCCCTCGTTGAACGCCGCGATGCCGCCTGCGTATTTTGCTGAGGTGACGGAGTCGCTGTCGAATACCATAAGGTTTTTCACGGTTCCGCTCTTTCCGATATAATCGAACAGAGCCTCGTTTTCGGTGTTATTCATTCTCAGACCGATGATGCAGTAGCCATTGCCGTCGAAGGTGCCGCCGAACGGCTTGTCGGCGGTGCCGATGCCCTGAGTCCATTCGGAACCCTCGGGTACGAGAATGTTCTTTTCGAGATATGCGGAATCGGAATTGCTTCCGCCGTTGACCTTGTCGCGGAAGTCGCACAGCTCCTGATAGGTGCGGATACCGTGACCTGCAGGTTCTGTCGCAGGCTCTGTGGTCGGCTCAACAGTCGTTGGTTCGATTGTAGTAGGCTCAACTGTGGTTGGTTCAGCAGTTGCAGGTTCTGCTGTTGTAGGCTCAACTGTTGTGGGTTCCGCAGTTGTCGGTTCAGCAGTCGTCGGTTCGGCTGTGGTCGGTTCGACAGTCGTCGGCTCAACCGTTGTGGGTTCAGCGGTAGTCGGTTCCGTGGGCGGCTGCGGAGGATTTCCGTCCGGATAGTTGGAATAGCGGTTTTCGCTCTCGATGTAGTAGATCGTGCCGCGCGTCTTGTCGGGCAGAGGATAAATATCGGGAGTTTTGCCGTTGTCGATATTCTGGTACCACGCCTGAGTGCCGTCTGTCACGCCGTTGTTGAGCTTCCAGCCGGTTTCGCCTGATTTGAACTGATCGGCGGTGTGGACCGTAGAGTAATCGACAAAGGCAGCGCAGTTTTCAAGCGAATAACAGTTGCTGATATGGATTCTGTCTGACATAACGCCTGTAATGGAGCAGCCGGCGTATTCATCCAGAAGGGGCATACAGTGAAGATCGCCGTAGTTGTGGCAGTTGTTTATATTTACGTATTCCTTATCGCCGAAAAAGATCGAGGTATTGGGCGAGGAGATGATGCCCGAGGCGGTGGACAGTTTATCATTCGATTTGAAATTGCCGGTATTGGCGCAGTCTTCGATAGTGACAGAAGGCGATTGCGTCCTATACGCGATTCCCGCTGAACCGTAGATATCACCGTAGATATTACCGTAGTTGACACAGCGTGAAACCGTGTTGTCGTGATGGAGGGTTTCCGCTATGCCCGCAGCAAAGATGAACATATTGTACTTGCTGCCGTTGCTTTCGCCGTAGATGTCTACATACGAGTTTACGTCTGATATTGTGCAGTACTCCACATTTCCCGCCGCGACCGCCGTGAAGCGTACGGCGTGGGCTTCCGAGAGCTTTGCATCTTCGGAAACGTTATAGATGATCTCTGCCTTGCCCTTGATTGAGAAGTTCTGAATATGCGCCCATGTGCAATTCACGAACATACCGTAGCGCATATTTTCGTCGGTTGGGTCGGTGCACTCCTTATGGAAGTAGAAATCGTTGATGGTGAAGCCCTGTCCGTCAAATGTGCCGCTGAAATTGGTGATCGGCTCCCACTGAATGCTTTCGAGGGTGATGTCGTTCATCAGCTTGAACTTCGGCGAATTGTTCTGCTTGTCAAACCTCGCGTGTGTAGGGTCGTTTCTGACGAGCGCGGAGATCCAGAACAGATTGCCGGCGTTCCTGATCTCATAGAAGCCGTCAGTGCCGAGATGCGGCGTTTCATAAAGCCAGCAGTCGCGGCAGATGCCGTTGCGGAAATTGTGATATTCGGGAACGTTGATGGTAATGTCCTTCGCGGGCATGGTAAATGATTTGGTTTTGGCGCTTTCGTCAACGGTGAACGGCACTTCATTTGTTATATCCCTGCCGTATTTATCGGTGACGGTAAGCGGAACCGTCAGCGCGTCGTCTATGGTAGCGACAATCGTTGCGGTATCGCCTTCGTTGTACTTCATGTCATATACGCTGAGGGGTTTGCCGTCGCTGTCGGCGAAGAACAGACCTCGTTCATGCTCAACTGAATCGCGGATAGAAGCGACATACATCTTGTCGTTTTCCTCAAATTCGGGAACAACCACGATGTTCTCGGGATTTTCCGCGTCAAATGTCACGGTGTAGTCGTTGTCCTTTATGGTGACGGGATAATCCCTGCCGCTGCTTTCGCCGTGCGCACTGACGGATTTCAGAACGTGGCTGCTGTCAGTCACCGCGACAAGCTTCGCTTCCTCGCCGGGGTTGAAGGAAACGGGAATGAAATCCCAGCCGCTGTAAAGCCAGTCGCCGCCGACGGTCATATAGCTGGTGGGCTTGCCGTTTTTGTCGTAAATAAATTTGGTATCGTCAAATTTCAGCAGCTTGCCCGATTTATCGTAATCCGCGTCGACATAGACGTCCTGCGCCGGCATGGTGAAGGTATACGCCCGTTCGGTGGGAGCAAAGCACTGAGCGTCGGAGGGTGAAACAACAATATCCTTCAGCTCATGATTTACGGGGTCGGTGGTGTCGGAGTCGAGCAGCCAGACTTTTGTAACGGTTCCGCTCTCATAGGGACGGACAAAGACCGTGACAGTTTCTCCCTCGACAAAATCCTTGCGTGAAATGCTGTCGTGCTCGCCGAACTGCAAATCTCCGTCAAAGGAATTGAGCAGTGTGACGTTGTAGCGCGGGGCAGAGGCGTCCTTCGTTGACACACTGACGGTGCAGTCCTGATACGGAGAGGAGAAAACCAGCTTGTAGGTGCCGTCGCTTAGTTCGCAGAGCATATCTGAAACGTCAACGGTTTTCTGTTCGCCTGTCTCGTTGTCCTTAATGGTCTGAGTGCTGTTGAAAAGTGTGGTCATTTCGCTTCCGTCGGCACGCAGCAGACGGATCTTGTCAATGACCTTGCCGCTTTCGGGAGTCATCTGAAGCTCGACCTCTGAACCGCTTGTGAGCTTTTCACCGCTGTCGGCGAGCTTTTTGCCGCCGCAGTACAGCGATACCGCCGTGCCGCTGCCCTCAGCCTTGAGGTTCCTGCTGATGGTCTCATAGTTTTTCATGATGACCGTTACAGGCTTGTTGCCGCTGTTGCGGATATCGGCGATTTTCATGTTGAACTGGTTCGAGCTTGCCGAGCCGTAGATCGGCATGGACTCGTTGATTATCTGAACCTTGTTGCTGGAGTTGTCGTAGCCGCTTTCATACAGGATGACATAAGCGCCCGTTTTCAAGTCGTCATAATTGCTTGACGCTCCCTTGTGAGTGTTCTCGATGTTCGCCGTCTGGCTCAAGCCGGCGTTTTTGCGGAGGTAAGTGTCAAGGTAGTTGCCCGATGAATCCCAGATATTCGGCGAGAGCAGATCGTCCAGCTCTCCGCCGTTAGCAATGGTCTTAAAACCGCGGTCTCTGTTTTTTTCGTTTGTCATTTGCAGGTTGAAATAGTCCTGCGACACGCAGTAATCATGCGGTCCGTTATAGTTATAATACAGGTATTGTGCGCAAAAATGAGTTTTTTCATCATAGTAGTTGCTGACGGCATAAACAGAGGATTTTCCGTAGGGCTTTACAAGATAAAACATGTGGTCGGCGTCGGTAGCGCGCGCCCTCATCGTTCTTGTCAGATCCTGAAGAACATTATCCTCAACCACATGTTCTTCTTCGTAAATATAATCCATCTGCATGTTTTGCTTTATGTCATATCCGCGCATGAGTGTGGTAAGCTCTTTCTGATAGATCGAGCAAAGCTGATAAACGCCGCGGACTGCCTTTTTCTGCCGTTCGTCAAACAGCGACCATGTAGTGTAAACCGCTTCCTGACGCTCCGACTCCTTGGTCTTGTTGTCGCAGTAGCCCGCGTCGGAGTTGAGCATGCACGCCTTGTAGCCGGCGTAAAGCTGATAGGCGGTCAGATATGTAATAAGCGGAGACGCCGCGTTGCCTATGCTTGCGGACATCAGGTCGTACATCTGGTTTTCGCCGACTATCTGCGCCTTATAGCATTCCTTCGCGTAATCAAGGTATGTCAGATTATCGGTGCGGTTGCCCCATTTGCCGCTGTCCGACAAATCGTCAGCGAGCGCCTGCGTCGGAGAATACGGAGAGATCAGCTCCAGATATCTGTCCAGATCGCTGTCGAAGTTGATATCGTCCTGATGTTCAATCGAATCGGCGCTGTCGGTTTTGAATCCGTCGTAGTAGGACGAAACAGCGGCGTAGGCGGTTTGAAGATTGTGATAATCCTCATACAGCTGGTTTTCGGTAACGTCGGGATTATTCGAGTCGTCGCAGTACTTTTGCAGCGCGGTGTTGAGATCGGTAAAGTTTTTGATGACGTTGTTGTACTTGTCGTCAAACGCGCGCGCCTGAGTGACCTTGTCATTGAACTCGTATTCCGTGAGGAGCACGTTCATCTGTGACAGCAGGCTGTTAGTGTGAGAGCTTGCCGCACGGACGGTCAGATCAAGCTCAGAGAGCTGCTGCTGGATCTCATCGCACGCAGCGAGAATTTTTGAGTTGGTGACTCCCTGACCGCCGCCGAGGATTTTTCTCGTGGCGTTGAGCACCTTCTGAACGCTCTCGTTTTCGGTCGAAGAAGCCGCCTTGCCCAATCCGGCGAGGATAGTGCGGTCGATCAGGTCGTAGGCGAACTTATTCATTTCCTTGAGGGCAAGGCTGGTCACAATGCCGCCGACAGTCTCATCTGAGATGCGGGCCGCCGAAACCACGGCGGGCAGGACGCAGGATACGGCTATCAGCAAAGCCAGTAACCCCGATGTGACGATAAGCCCTGCTTTTTTGGATATTCGCGTAAGCATATACAACACTTCCTTACAATTTTTCATTATTAGTATATCAAAAAATTACTCTCTTTTCAATAGTTTTGAAACAAAATGTTGATATTTCGGACAAACGTTTGCCTTTATTAAATGAATGCCGCCGGATATCGGAAAACCCTTGACAATTTGCTCAAAACAATGTAAAATATATAAAGTTGAATACGGAGACGTATCGAAGCGGTCATAACGGGGCTGACTCGAAATCAGTTAGGGAGCAATCCCCCGCGGGTTCGAATCCCGCCGTCTCCGCCAGATATGCCATGATTACGCATGGCTCAGTGAGTAGTGAACAGTGAACAGCGAATAGTTTATTATAGATTTACCCCAAAGGATATTTCTGTATTATTCGTTATTCTCTGTTCACTATTCTTTATTCTCTGAAAAAGCACGAAGGTGAGAGCATGGTTGAGATGAAAAAAGAAAAAAAGGTCGAATATCTTGAGCTGATATACGACCTTATATTTGTATTTATTATCGGGCGCAATAACGCGCTGCTGCACCATGTCGACAACGGCTACGTCACTCAGGGCAGCTTTTTCGCCTATGTAGTCTGCACGCTCGCCGTCATTCAGATATGGAACTTCACGACGTTCTACATAAATATCTACGGCAGAAACGGCGTGCGCGACCATGTTTTCCTGTTTATCAATATGTATCTGCTCTACCACATGGCTGACGGAATATCGGTGGGGTGGGAGAGCTCGTTTTACCGCTTCAACATCGCGTGGGCGCTGATTCTCGTCAATATCGGCGTGCAGCACATAATTGAGCTGCGCAACCAGAAGGACGCTCCGTGGGAGACGCTGCAGCTAAAGCGCAAGGCGGCTATTTTGTTCACAGAAGCTGCTCTTGTCGGCGTTCATGTGCTCGTTTATTCGCTTACGGGAGTGTCAGTCGCCTATATCCCCATAGCGTTCGGCATTGTCGCTACGATCCTTTCGGGCAACCTCAACCGCATGGTGCCCGTGGATTTCGCGCATCTTTCCGAGCGCGCCATGCTCTATGTCGTGTTTACCTTCGGCGAGATGATTATTTCGCTTTCCTCGTATTTCACGGGAGAAATTACCGTAAGCGGCATTTATTTCTCAACAATGGGATTTTTGATAGTCGTCGGTCTGCTGCTGTCATACGGCGTTCTGTACAACAGGATCATCGACCGCGAGACTATCACCCACGGCACCGGTTACATGATGATCCATGTGTTTATGATTTTCGCGCTGAACAATATCTCCGTAGCGCTTGAGTTTATGCGCGACGGAGAGGTCAATCTCCTCCAAAAGACTGTACTTCTAGTCGGCTCGATGGTGCTGTACTTCACATTCATGTTCCTTACGGAGAAATACGCGAAGCACAAGTGCGCCTTTACGCGCAAAAACGCTCTGACTCTCTGTGCTTTTGCCTCCTGCTTTATCGCTTCAATGCTGCTGCTGCGCGAGCTTCCGTACGCTAATATTGCGGTCACTGTGATTTTTGTTTACGCGGTGTTTATCATGCTGTATTTACAGGGCAAACGCGCGGAGCAAACACTATGATCACGTGCCGTAAAGCTCGCGGTTGGTGACGAATTTAATGTCCTTGGCGCGCGACAGAGCCTGAAACATTCGCTCAATGTGCTCCCAGCAGGCGAGAGACGTTCCGTAGTCGAGCTCGTAGCTGTGACCCCACATTACAAAAACCATGTCGTCCCTGCCCGCGGGAGCGCTGATAAACTCACTGAGCAGTTCGTCGGCGAACGGGTCACAGTGGCGGCAGGTCGGCATCAGGATAAGGCTGCTGCGGTCAAAGGAAAGGTCCTTGGGGCGTTGGCGCGATACTCTTCTCGCGTACAGCGCGCCGTTTTGCCTGAGCGCGTCGATCACATTGCCGTTAAATGTGTCCTTCGGAAACGCGTGACCGAAGATACGGCAGCCAAACCGCTCCGACAGTCTCCTGAAATCTCTCGTGATCTCCTCCTCAGCCTGAATTTTTGTCAGATCAGACTGCACCAGATGATGCGTTCCGTGACTCGCGACTTCGACGTTCGGGCTTGAGTAGACCCTGAGAGCTTCCTTTTCGCTCAGAATATAGTGGTTAACGTACAGCTCCGGGTGCATAGGGTCGGCTTCAAGGGCGGTTTTGCCGCCGTTTCCGACGCGTTTAATGTATGTTTTCCGCCCGAATATTCCGCTGCTTATGTTGAATGTACCCTTGATCCCGTACCTTTCCATAAGCCCGATAAGGCGGATATCCTGTTCGGTGCCGTCGTCAAATGAAAGTGTAAAAAGCTTTTCGCCCATAGTGCGTTCTCCTTGTGAGGTGTTTGTTTTATTGTAAGCTCAAACGGGTTTTGTGTCAATACACTAAAAAATCAAAGAACCGGCTCAAACCTTATTTCTGGGCTTGAGCCGGTTCTTTCAGCGTATAGGAGTTAAAAAAGGAAATATCATTGTTTTAGTTTTGCTCTGCGGCGGTATTCAAGCGGATTCATTCCGAAGTATTTTTTGAAGCAGATACCAAACTTGGTCTGACTGCGGAAGCCGACCTTGAGCGAGATTTCGAGCACCTTTAACGAGGTGTTTTCAAGCAGATTGGCTGCCATTCCCATACGGACGTTGTTCTGGTACTCGTGGTATCCCACGCCGAAGTAGCCGCGGAAATAGCTTTTCAGGCTGGTTTCGCTGATTCCGAAGCGGGCGGCAAGCTCCTTGGCGGAGTGGCGCACGCTCAGATCCTTGCAGATGATGTCGCGGGTCTGCCGCGCTATTTCGATCTGGGTGTTTGTATAGTATTTACGTTCAAGTCCGTCGGCCTCGGTGTTTCCGTTAGAGATAAGGATCATAAGCTCCATAACCTTGACGGAGATCATATCGAATTTCGACTCCTCCGCGCAGCTTATGATTTCCTTGGCAATCTCAGCCATTTTCTTGTCCGCGGTTATTATCATGGGTTCGTTTCTGCTCTTGATGCGCTTGTAGATTTTTTCGGGCGCGGACTCCGAATTGTTGTAATCTCTCATTTTTTCGAGCCATTTTGAGTTGAGAAAAGCTACGCACTGAAAGCCCTCAAAGTCGCCGCTGAATATACGCATTTTTTTTGCCGGTTTGCCGCAGTTTATCGCGATTTCACCGCCCGAGATATAGAACTGACGGTCGTCAACCATTGTGGTTTCGCATCTGCCCTTAATGCAATAGCTGATTTTTATTCGTTCGGTGGGCAGGTTTGCGAGCTTTCCGGCATCCGCCGATAAAATAACATCATCGCCCGAATTAAAAACGAATGTGTCAAATGCAAGACCCGAATCAATCATAAATAACTGAACCGTGCCGCTGCATTTTCCGTCGGAGTTAAGCACTCTGACGGTTCCGGTGTGAGTCTTTTCATCAAACTCCGTCACCGCATTCGGGACGCTGCTGCAATACTGCATAATAATATTTCTCATAAACTACCTCAAAGTATTCCTTAAAAAACCCTAAAAAACCCTTCATTTTTCACCTTCGTTAATTATTATACATAAACAACCGTGTTTTGTCGCCTAACAAATGGAAAAATTAGCCCAAACAGCAACGAAATAAATGAGAAATGAGAAGAATCAGCACAAGAAAATCGTCATACTGTTGTGCAAGCTATACAGATATTGAATAAAAATAATGCCTAATTATTTATAATTAATTACTCCAAACAGAAACAGATGTCAAGAAAGACGAATAATATGGCTGTTTGAGAGTGAAAATCGATGTATTTTGAGAATATTCGACAATTAAGGAATCAGGAATCCAAAGATCTGATAAAATACAAAAAAATCAATATATGAGCATATTTATTTAAGCTTTTTTTAATCTTCGGGGAGTATCATACAGTCAAAACAAAGGAGGTAATCGTTATGAAAGCCAAAATCAGTAAATCCTATATGATATTAATATCCCTTTTAACAGCTGCCGCGGCAGCGATTTCAATCAGCGGCTGCTCAGATCAGCTGTCATCTGTCACAGAATCCTCGGCGCAGGCTGAGACAACTCAGACGGCGACCACCGCCGCTCAGACTCAGGCGTCGACGGCGGCTCAGACGAAGCGTCTTTCCGAGAGCGACATCACTGTCAATGAAACGATCTCAAACAGCGAGGACGGCGGACACGCGATTACCGCCGGCGGTGAGAGCGCGGACTACAGCCACGTGCTTGTCACCAAAACAGGTGAAGCCGACGGCGACGAGGCGGATTTCTACGGCGAGAACGCCGCGATATTCGCGACTAACGGCGGCACGCTGAATCTCAGCAACATCGTTGTCAAGACCGACGGAACCCACGCGAACGGCGTATTCAGCTACGGTGACGGAACCACCGTAAAAATCTCCGACTCCTACATCAACACCACGGGCAACTGCTCCGGCGGTCTGATGACGACGGGCGGCGGCACAATGAACGCCTCGAACCTGACGATCGAGACCTCGGGCAACTCCTCGGCGGCGATCCGTTCAGACAGAGGAGGCGGCACCGTCAACGTCGACGGCGGCTATTATTCGACGAGCGGCAAGGGCTCTCCGGTGATTTACTCGACAGCGGATATCACCGTGAGCAACGCTGAAATGGTATCTACCGCTTCTCAGGGCGTAGTTGTCGAGGGCAAGAACTCAGTCACTCTCAATAACGTCAGTCTTACAGCCGACAACAATACCAAGAACAGCAACAAGTCGAGCTACTATCAGGCGGTCATGATTTATCAGTCAATGTCCGGCGACGCGGCTCAGGGTCTGTCCTCGTTCACAATGAACGGCGGCAGTCTTGTCAACAAGAACGGCGACGTGTTCTTTGTAAATAACACAGCCACAGATATCACGCTAAGCAACGCCTCTATCACTAACGAGGGCGACGGCGTGTTCCTCAGAGCGGCTGCGGCAGGCTGGGGCAGCGAGGGAAACAACGGCGGTCAGGTCAACCTCAACGCTTCCAGACAGACTATCAACGGCGACATGCTCGTCGACAGCATATCCACGCTGAATCTCTATCTCAAGAGTAATTCGAGCTTCACGGGAGCGATCAACCCCGACGGCGCCGAGGGCAGCGTATACGTGGAAATCGAGAAGGGCTCCACATGGACTCTGACAGGCGATTCCTACATCTCCGCACTTACCTGCGACGCGGATTCGATCAACCTCAACGGCCACAAGCTCTATGTGGACGGCAAGGAGTACACCGAGGGCACGGCTTCTCAGGGCGACGCGATCGAAATCAAGGTTTCGACCTCCTCAGGCGGTCACGAGGCTCCTCCGGACGGCAACAAACCCGGCGGAAATCCTCCCGAAGGCAATCCGCCCGCAAAGCCGGACTGATTCAGCGGATAGTATAAAAAACAGAGAATAAAAAAGAGCGGCATGAAGGAAGCCACTGTTTGCGCGGGCTTCCGGCATGCCGCCTATATTTTTACAAACTGTCGTAGCAGGTGCCGGTAAGCTGACCTTGCCTTGACTTGACAAAGACGACTATCTCGCGCACCTCGTCGCTGATTTCATGACAGCGGATTTCGAGTATCTCAGGATGTTCGCGTTCGATTTTTGTTACGGGTAAATTATAGCGCTTAACATGTGTACCTTCAATGTTTTTGGCGGAAAGATGCAAAAATACGCGGTGAGTTGCAGTTTATTCAGCCTTCGCGGATTTTCCGAACAGCCTCGGAAGGTCGATGAATCCGCCGAGTGCCGCGGCTCCGAGCATAACGGGCACGAGCTGCCACGGAAACAGAATCAGAAGCAGCAGGGTAACCGCAACGGGCTTTTTGATAATACTGCCAAGCAGAGCCGCAGTGACGACAGCCATGCAAAGCCCTGAATCTATGCCGATTATCATCGAGAACGCGTACCCCGCGGCGATCCCCGAGAAGATAACGGGGAAGAAGTGACCGCCCTTGAGCCACGACGCGATACAGACGTTAGTCAGAAACAGCTTGACGACGGCGATGACCAGCAGCATGATAACGCCTATCGTCCTTCCGTCGGAAAGGACTTTTTCGATTTCGTGCTCGCCTGAGAACATCGTCAGCGGAAGAAGCGTTCCGATTAAGCCGAGAGCCAGACCGCCGATTGCGCAGCGTACCACGGCGTTTTTGACAAAACCGAAAAGAAAATGGGTCAGCTTTTCAAAGGCGAGAAACAGAGCGCCGAGAACAATGCCGACGAGAGTGAGCAAAATAGCCCATAGCAGGTGGATAAGCTCATAACCGCCGAATTCGATAGCGGGAAAGCCCGTGCTGCCGCCGGTCAGCTTGTTGAGAAGGATAAAAATTCCGAACGAGCTGAGAATAGCAAGAATGTAAAGCACGGTTTTTGACGCCTTCGGGAGCTTTGCGTCAGCCTCGCCCTCGAGAGGTTCGACAAATCCGAACATAGGCGAGCGGAAAATCGTCGCTAGAGTCGCGCTCGCACCGATTGCGGCGAGATCCTCTGATTCCTTGTAGTAGCGCTTGAGCTTGTCGCCGACCCAGCAGCACAGACCGACGATAACTCCGGTCAAGCCCGCCTCGGGACCGATCGACGCGCCCAAAAGCAGCGGAAACAGAGCCGCGCCCAGAATTACGAACAGATTATGATACGGGTAACGTCCGTTCTTTTTGAGCTTTCCGAGAACAACCGTCAGTTCCTCGGGGTAGTCGCCGAATTTGAGCTTGTACAGACCGACAAGCACCGAGCCGAAAAGACATACTCCGACGGTATAAAACGGAAAATTGAGCTTTGAGGGAAGAAAATCCCACAGAAAGCCGATTCCGAGGTTCATCACCCTCAAAAACGCCCAGACTATCGCTCCCGTGATAATGCCCAGCAGGACGGTGTAGAGTATTCCGATAAGCTTGTTTTTCAATCGAGCCATAATTTCACCCCAATATTTATTTCTTCGTTCTTTTCTTCGGCGCCGGCAGCTCGTCCGCGACGGAGTTAAGCAGCTTTTCCATCAGTTGGCTGTCCTCGGGTTCGGTGACGAGGAGCATTTCCTTTGCGCCGGGGTACGGTTCCTCAAGCGGAGCGTCCGGCAGAAGCTCACGCGCGGATTTTACAGGCTTGATGAGGAAGCGGTTGTCGTAAAGACCGCCGACGACCTTTCCTTTGCAGTAAATGACGTATTCGCCCATCATCGCGCGGTGAGAGATTTCATCGATACCGCCGAGCTGTTCGAGTATGTATTGCAGGTATTCCTTTGAGGTAGCCATAAAAATTCTCCTTTTTCTGTATTTATACTTAAATTTTACCACGTAAAAGGCTTGAGCGCAACAGAAAAATGTATAAGATTGCAGAATCTGATGACAATTATTGATTATTTCAATTTAATATTGTATAATGACCTTGCAGAAATGCAATATCTTCAGAAAGGTTGATTCTCAATGGCATTCGGAGTAAAAATCAAGACAGTTAAAACCGCAAACAAATATACAATTGAATCCTTCTACGAGGCGATCAAGGACAAGAAATTCACAGCTGGCGAGCCTTCACTCACAAAGCACGGCCTTGCGTATGTAATCACTTTCCCCGCTCTCGACAAGAGAAATCAGGTTTGGATCATTCGCGCGGGTCTGGGTCAGGAATCCAACAAGTTCCAGGTTCAGAAGCAGGAGCAGGCAGGTATGGGCAACATGATGCAGAACGCCGCTCTCGACGGTCTTACAAGAGGCTGGGCAGGCGTAGGCAAGGTTTTCGGAAACACCGCTAAGGAATGCGAGAAGCTCGTTGAGAAAACCGCTGAGGAGCTCAACGCTCTCGGACTTTGATTCGATAACATAGTCTATAAAACAAAAGGACGGCTCGAGCCGTCCTTTTCCGCGTTTAAATATTCCAAACCTATCTGTGCACATACATTCTTGAAGGCTCGGGGTCGCTGCCCTGAACCATGCAGTAAAATTCCCAGCCGTAACGCTCGTAAAAGCCCGTGTGGTCGGTGATGAGATAAACCGGGGAAATGCCCTTGGACTTCAGATCGTCGACAGCCATATTCAGCAGCCTGCCCGCGATGCCCTGACCGCGGCAGCTTTCCTCGGTGTACACCGCGCAGACGTTCGGGTACAAGTCTTTTCTCTCGTGAAAATCGTTCTCGATAACGCCCAGGCCGCCTACGATTTTTTCTCCGTCAAGACAGAGATACCAGCCGTACTCGGTTTTTCCGCTCAGGTATTCGTCCATGCACTCGAGATACGCTTCCTCAGGCACGCCCCATTTTGAGCTGAACCAAGTCGCAGCTTCGTTTTCGAGACCGGGACGCTCGCGGAGAGTGATGTATTCGTATTTCATATTATCATTCCTTTCAAAATTATTTTGCTACGTTAAATATAACACATCTCGCGCTGAAAATCTATATTTTTGTCAATTTGTAATAATTCTATTGAAAAAAACTTGCTGTTCCGCTATAATAATTGTGTTGCTGACAAGAATCAGGGAGAAAAGATAATGAAAAATATTCTGAGTTCCTTACAAAAGAATATAAATATAAGAATGACCGTTCTGTTCTCAGCGTTTATGTTTGTGCAGTTTATCATTCTGCGCATGAGCAATCAGGCGGGACGCGGATATCTTGAACAACAGCACCAGGAGCTTGTTTACCTATTTGTGCAGCTTGTGGTTATCTGCGGCTTCTTCTCACATGCGCTGATAAAGTCGGTGGTCAAGCGGGAAAGAACCTACAAGGCTATTGTGCTTGCCGCTCTGCTGCTTTGTATGGCGGGAACGGCGGTGCTGCTGTTCAGTCCGCCGGATTCGCTGTTTTATCTCGCGGCAACAGGGTTCAGCGTTTATTTTCTCGGTTGCACCGGCGGCGCGGTCTATTACCGTCTCGCGGCGCTCACAGCGAAAAAGGCGCGTTCGGGACTGTGCGTCGGCGTCGGTTACTCCGCTGCGGTCGCGCTGCAGTTCTTCCTGCAGCTGCAGTGGACGGTGATTCCCGCAATTGCCGTGCTGCTTCTTGCCTCGTTCGGCGTGATGGGCTTTCTGCTGATAAAAAACACCGAAGCCATTGCGCCTGCCAAAGAGGGAAGATCCTTTACGCCGCGTTCCATTTTGTTTTACACATCGGTAATTACCCTTGCTCTGCTGATTTTTACGAGCTATTACAACAGCTATATCCACCATTTGCAGGTCGCGTCCGGCTATACCGATTATAATGTCTACACATGGCCGCGGCTTCTTATGATACCCGCCATTCTTCTGTTCGGCATTCTTGCCGATATCCGGGGCGGAAAATTCCTTCCGCTGGGCACATTGTGCGTGGTTGTGATAGCGCTTCTGAACACGGTGCTGCTCGGCAAGGAAACCTACATTCTCAACATGTGCCTGTACTACGTCGCTCTCACCGTAGTGATCGCGTACTACAACCTGACTTTTCTGCGGCTTGCCGCGAGGACAAAGCACCCCGCGGTCTGGGCTGTCATGGGAAGAGTGCTCGACAGCGCAGCGGTTGTGCTCTCGATTTCGCTCAAGTTCTCGGCTCTTTCTCAGGTCGCGGTGCTTATCATCGACATTGCGGCTCTTGTCATTGTGATCGTGATGATGGCCCTCACGGGCGCGTTTGATTTTTCGGGACACGCTGCGCAGGAGCCGCAGCCCGAAGCGGAAAAAGCTGAGGAGCCTGAGCCGGATGCGGATTTATTCAGCGCTATCGGGGACAGCTGCCGCATCACGCCCTCTGAGATGAAGGTGCTGCGTGAGCTTGTCACCACAGACGACAAGCAGGACGTGATAGCCGCAAGGCTTAATATCTCGGTCAGCACTCTGCGGCACCATGTCACGTCGATATACAAAAAGACGGGCGTCCAGACGCGCTCGGCTCTGTGCAAGCTCGTAATGAACAATTGACAAGTGATTTTTTGTGAAAAAAACCGCATAAAAAGCCACATAGCAGGAACATTCTATATCCTTTTTACGAGAACTATGCTAAAATAATAAGAGGCAATCACTAAAAAGGAGGCAAAGGTATGAAAAAAACACTTGCGGTGATCTTGTCCGCAATGCTTATTGCGGCTTCGCTTTCGGGCTGCGGCGGACTGAGAATGCTCAATAACCTGCTCGGTGACGACGGAGAGGACTTTGAGGACATTGACGTGACGGACTATGTGCCCTCAACCGAAGAACCGTCAACCGGGTGGACGTACTACCCCGAGGGGACTCAGGCTCCCGAGCCCGAGAATGTAAGCGTAAGACCCGCGGAGTGGGCGGCTGTACAGTGGGAGCCGTATACGTGTGAGTATTTCACATTGCAGATACCGAGCGGCTGGCAGGTCGAGTGGCAGGGCGACGCTAATCAGCTCGCGTGGAAGGCTACGAGTCCCGACGGCAAGATAGGCTTTTTCAATCAGGATCACGCCTACGCCGCCAAAGACGCGTCGATGGCGTCGACGCTCGGCTTTAATATTTCGCTGTCCGATGGAACGGTACAGGAGTATTTTGAAACTCTTTACAAGGACACCACCGATTACTTCACCGTGCAGAATTCCTGCGTTCCCGGCAACAAGGATTTGATACAGTCTATCCGTCCGTACACGGCGATCAGGGATTATCAGGCTCTCTACGCGACCTTCAAGGAAAACGGCTGGGAAGGCGAGGGCGTATACTCTGCTGTTATCATGGATTCAAAGGACGTTATAATCAGGGGCTCAAACTACGGCGCGTGGGAGATAAACTGCATCTGCACCCAGTGGGCGCCTATGGGAAGTCTGGTAAACTGGTCTCAGGTTATCGGCACGATAGCGAAGTCCTTCCAGTACACCGACTACTATATTAAGCAGTGGCAGCAGATCGCGCAGTCTGTGACGGAGCCGAAAAACACCATAAATGACCCCGACCCGGTTATGGAGGCGTTTGAGGAGAGAAGCAAATCAGATACCATTATTCAGGAGAAGCGTTCCGATATGCTCGAGGAGTACGAGCGCGTCTACGACAACAACACCGGTGAGATCTACCGCGCGTACAACGGATTTTTGGACGACATGGGCGACCAGAACCGTTATGTGCCTATCACAGACAACCAGTACACCGAGGGATATGTCGGCTGGATAGATAAATAGTATATCATAAATGCCTTCGCGGGCTGATTCTTCCGCGAAGGCTTTTTTGATATCCTTAAAAAATAAAAATCTTCAGACGAAATTCAGATTTATCATGTATAATAGAGCTGTAAACAAAAAAGCTTGTAAAAATATCGGAGGTTATTATGGATTTCAGCTTAATGGAGCCGCAGAACGCAGAGCACTCTTACACGACTTTATCAGACGAGGCGATCAACGACCTTTCACTCGACTTTATTCTCGACGCGCTGACAGAAAAGCGCAGCGAACGTCCCGTTCTCCGCGGTATGCTGTCAAAGCTGCCGACAGACCCCGAGACTATCCGCTACCGCCGCGATATTTTTGAGGATTTCCTGCGTTTTCCGAAGCTGAGAGCCTCGATGACGGAGCTTGTGATGAAGCTCGCGGATCTGCGCGACCTCGAGCGTTTTCAGATGGACAGCAACGACTCAGTGCTGTGGACTCTTGTCAACCGCCTGCGCGCGATCGACGAGTACATGACCTGCATCACGATGATCAGGGACTGCCTGACCGGGCTTGATATTCAGTCCGAGGGCATGTGCGCACTGCGCGATATGGTTACCTCCATTCCCGAGGAGAGCGGCTTTGACGCGCTTAAAGCCGACGTCGACGAGATGATGAGCAAGGCGCGTGAGGTCAAGAGCATCACGATCGGCGTTAACCTCGACTCCTTCCTCCGTCCCGAGTACGCGGGAATCGTTTCGCTCAACGACACAAAGTATTCAAATCCCGGTCTGATGAGCCGCTTCATGAAGTTCACTGAGGGAAAGGACAATCTCCACAAGGGAGTCGACAACAAGAGCCGCCGCTTTCACCCGTCGAATCCGAATAACTCAAAGGGAACCTTCGCGGGTCTGATGGTTGACGCAGCTGCGGCGACGGCAGTAAACCACAACAGCAACCATATCGACGCTGACAACATCACCGGAAAGGACGCGCTGTCGGACGCGCTGCGCCATCAGGTGTCCGATATCATGAGCCGCACCGTTGCCGACATCAAAAACACACTCAGAAAGCACATCAGCGTCAACGCCTATTCTCTCACGGGAATAATGCCCGAAGTCCTTTTTTACAACCGCTGGGCAGAGCTTACGGAAAAGCTGATCGCCTCGGGAATGCCGATGTGCAAGCCCGGAATCCTCAGCAGTGAGGAGCGCAGCTGCACCTTCAAGGATGTCTACAATCTCAAGCTCGCGATAAACAAGATGCGCGGCGAGGAAATCAATATCATCACCAACGACTTCGATTTCAATGATGAGCGCCGCATATACATTCTAACGGGACCCAACCGCGGCGGAAAGACTATCTTCACTCAGGCGATAGGAATCGCGATGCTCATGGCGCAGTGGGGCGTGTACATTCCCGCAGGCTCAGCTGAAATCAGCCCGTGCGACAATATCTTCACGCATTTTCCCGCAGACGAGAACGAGACCGTGGATCTGGGCAGACTGGGCGAGGAGAGCCAGAGGCTTTCAAAAATTTTCAAGACCGCGACAAGACACAGCCTTTTGCTGCTCAACGAGAGTTTAGCCACAACCAGCGTCGCCGAGGGCGTGTTCATCGCGAAGGGCGTCGTAAAGTCCATGCGCTACCTCGGAGTACGCTCGATTTTCAACACGCATATGCACGAGCTTGCGACCTCTGTCGGCGAGATAAATGAAGCTGTAGAAGGTGAGAGCCGAGTCGAGAGCCTTATCACTGGCATACACGGCGGCGAACGCAGCTTCAAGGTCATCATAGCACCGCCTCAGGGCGTAAGCTACGCCGCCGACATCGCCAAAAGATACGGCGTCACCTTTGAGCAGATCAAGAATGACATCGACGGCAGAAGCGCCGACTGATAAAAAAATAAAAATCCACTGTCACAGCGACGGTGGATTTTTTGTATACATCAGGAATCAAAGAAATTCTGTCCTTCTCCGGTAACGAGCCTTTCGGTTTGCGGGTACTCAAAAATTGCCGGATTATCCGCGTTTTCTTCAAGATATGCAGCAAATTCCGAGGCGTACCATTTCGCCATATTGAGGTTGTGCATCAGGTAATTGCCGCAGCTCACGGCTGTAGCTCCGGGAACCTCCTGCGATTCATTCACGGACTTGAAAGCGCCGAGCAGCAGACCGTAAATCTCACGCGGAGAACGATTGCCCTTTAATATAAGGTAAAAGCCCGTCAGACAGCCCATAGGACCCCAGTAGATGATCTCGTCCTTCCAGTCGTTGTCATTTCTGAGATATGTAGCGATGATGTGCTCGAGCGAGTGCATAGCCGCCACGTCGATAACGGGTTCTCTGTTAGGCTTTTTCAGTCTGATGTCATAGGTCGTGACCGTGCCGCCGCCGACCTCGTCAACGCGGCTGACAAAGATGCCCGGGACAATGGCTGTGTGATCCACGGAAAAGCTCCGTATTAATTTCATACGCGTATTTCCTTTCTGATTGATATTTACTATAGAATTATATCACAACGGCGGTGAAATATCAATACGCCCTGCCCACGGAAAAAGGAGCGGGATCACTCCCACTCCTTGTCAGAAAAAGTTCCGTTTTACCAAAAAGAACGCCAATGCGAGAAACACCAGCCCGATAAGCAGGTAGGCGAACATTACCGACAGGTCAAAGCACGATACTGTAATCAGACCTATGCCTGAGATAATGTAAACAGCCGTACAAATTATGACGCTCCTTTTTGTCGCGGCGCGCTTGAATCCCTTTACTGTCTGTTGGAACAATAAAACCGCGCCGGCGAGAAATCCGATTGCAAGAACGCAAATCAGTGCAAGCGGTATCATAGCTTAGCCGAAGTATCTCTTGAGCAGTCCCTTGAAGCCCGCGCCGTGTCTTGCCTCGTCCTTTGCCATTTCGTGGACGGTGTCGTGAATAGCGTCGAGACCTGCTGCCTTCGCTCTCTTTGCGAGGTCGAACTTGCCCTCACAGGCGCCTGCCTCAGCGTCGGCGCGCATCTTGAGGTTCTTTTCGGTGCTGTCGGTCAGAACCTCGCCGAGCAGCTCGGCAAAACGTGAAGCGTGATCGGCTTCCTCAAAGGCGTATCTCTTGAACGCCTCGGCAACCTCGGGATAACCCTCTCTGTCAGCGACTCTCGCCATAGCCAGATACATACCGACCTCAGCGCACTCGCCCTCAAAGTTAGCTCTCAGATCCGCGATGATATCCTCGCTTGTGTCGTGCATTTTGCCCTCGCCGAGCTTGTGGACGGTAGCGTACTCAGCCTCAACCTCCATCTTCTTGAACTTGGAGGCAGGCTGCTTGCAGACGGGACAAGCCTCAGGCGGCTCGGGTCCCTCGTAAACATAACCGCATACGGTGCATACCCATTTCATATTGACATTTCTCCCTTCAAAATAATTTACAAAATTCAGGATATAAAATCCATTTATTTCAATCATCTTAACACAAAAACCTTCTAATTTAATTGCATTTTAGAATTATAACGAAGATTACCGCAACATTTTTTCACTGTCCGCATATACTGTACAACCAAATATGAAAGGGAGTACAGTTATGCCTAAAATTTACCTCAGTCCGTCCGCCCAGGAGTTCAATCATTACGTCGACGGCGGCAACGAGGAATACTACATGAACCTTGTCGCCGACGCAATGGAGCCGTATCTCATTGCGAGCGGCATAGATTTTTCGCGCAATCCGCCCGAAATGCCGCTCTGGAAAATCATCAACGACGCGAACGGTCAGGACTACGACCTTCATCTCGCGATCCACAGCAACGCTTCGCCCGATGCTCAGGCTGGCAAAAACACCGGAGTGCAGATTTACTACTACCCGACAAGTACGCGCGGAAAACGCTTCGCTGAGATAATCGCCGAAAACTACCGCCCGATTTACCGCGAGCCGATGAACATAAAGCTCGTACCCGACGCCAAGCTCGCCGAGCTTCGAAAGACAAAGGCGCCTGCCGTGCTGATCGAGACCGCCTACCACGACAACCGCGAGGACGCGCGCTGGATACGCGATAATCTCGACAACATAGCCCGCGCTCTGTCAAAATCCGTCGCCGAGTATTTGAACGTACCTTTTAAAGAGCCGTAAAAATCACGTCTGCGTCTTGCGCTCGTGCGGATTTTGCGGTATAATTAGGAAAAACAAAAAAGGGCGTGATTATCATGACTGACGAATTAAAGGCAAGAATCGAAAAAACGATGCAGAATCTCCGCCGCAACCGCATGGAGGCGTATTACTGCGAGAACAGCGCCGAGGCTCGCGAGCTTGTCAAGACGCTGATAAGCAAGGGCGACGTTATCTCAAACGGCGGCTCCGTTACACTCAAGCAGACCGGCATTTACGATATTATCAGTTCATCCGATTACAATTACCTCGACCGCTCGCGCGAGGGCATCACCCGCGAGGAGGTTGAGGAGGTATACCGCAAGACCTTCTGTGCCGACGCGTTTTTCACAAGCTCCAACGCCGTCACCGAAAACGGCGAGCTTTATAATGTCGACGGCAATTCTAACCGTGTAGCGGCTATTCTCTACGGTCCCAAGAGCGTTATCGTCGTCTGCGGCGTGAACAAGCTCGTCAGGAACATCGCTCAGGCTGTCGAGAGAGTCAAGACAAAGGCGGCGCCGCCAAATACCGTCCGTCTCGGAATCGATACCTACTGCGCGAAGTCGGGTCAGTGCGTTTCTCTGAACAAAGAAAACCCGGAGATGTGCGAGGGCTGCCACAGTGACGGCAGGATCTGCTGCAACTATGTTGTCTGCGCGCAGCAGCGCCACGTAAACAGAATCAAGGTTATCATCATCAACGAGGAACTCGGCTACTGATGGAGGAGTTTCTCGGCAGAATGAAATCGCTGCTCGGCGGCGAATACGAAGAATTTTTAAAATACTACGAGGGTGAGAACTTCCGCGGACTTCGTGTGAACACCCTGAAGTGCACGCCGGAAAAGCTCAGGGAGCTTATCGGCTTTGAGCTTGAACCAACGCCGTTTTGCCCGAACGGATTTTATATCCCGGCTCAGGTGCAGTCGCTCGGCAACAGTCCGCTGCACCACTGCGGAGCGTTCTATATACAAGAGCCGTCCGCGACCTCGGCGGCGGAAATGCTCGGGGTCAGTGAGGGAGACTTTGTTCTCGATCTCTGCGCGGCTCCCGGCGGAAAGAGCACCCAGATAGGCGCAATGCTCAACGGCACGGGGCTTTTGTGGAGCAACGAGATCGTCAGGAACCGCGCTAATATTCTTTTATCGAATATTGAGCGGATGGGAATAAGCAATGCCGTTGTCTCGAACGCCCACCCTGAGCAGCTTTGCGAAAGGCTCGCGGGTATGTTTGACAAGGTACTCGTCGACGCTCCGTGCAGCGGCGAGGGAATGTTCCGCAAGAACGGCGAAGCTCAGACGGAGTGGAGCGTTGAGCATGTCCGCAGCTGCGCGGTGCGTCAGCTCAATATCCTCGAAAGCGCGAAAAAAGCTCTGAAACCCGGCGGCGTTCTGGTCTATTCGACCTGCACCTTTTCACAGGAGGAAAACGAGGGCGTGATAACACGCTTCTTAGATAAAAACCCGGACTTTGAGCTTGAGGACGCCGGAGTGAGCTTCGGCAGACCCGCTCTTGACTATGCGCGGAGGATATTCCCGATGGACGGCGGCGAGGGTCATTTTGCCGCAAGACTGCGCAAAAAAGGCGAGAGCGGCAGGAATCCTCTGCCCGTGATTACAGCAAAGACGGACAGCGAGGTTCTCGATTTTTACGACAGTTTGTTTGCTGACCGACCGTTCGGAGAGAATATCACTGTCTTGAAGGATAAAGTTATTATTCTTCCAAAGAATTATCAGCCCATAGACGGCGTGCCTGTACTGAGAGCGGGCGTGATTCTCGGCGAGATCGTGAAAAAGCGCATCGAGCCGCACCACAGCGCGTTTGCCGCGGCAAAGAAATCCGATTGCGTGAATGCGGTTGATTTTGATGCTGACAGCGCGGAAATTAAGGCGTATCTCCACGGAGAGGAGACCGCCGTGCCCGCGGACGTAAAGGGCTACTGCGCCGTCTGCGTCAGCGGCATGACAGTCGGCTTCGGCAAGGCTTCAAACGGCAGATTAAAGAATAAATACCCGAAAGGACTGCGGACACTCAGATGAAACGACTATCCGACATCGGCACAATTAAAGATATCCTTTCGCGCCACGGCTTCACGTTTTCGAAGGCGCTCGGTCAGAACTTTCTGATAAATCCGTCTGTCTGTCCGCGAATGGCGTCCTGCTCCGGCGCGGGCAAGGGCGTGGGCGTGATTGAGATAGGCCCCGGAATCGGCGTGCTCACGAACGAGCTCTGTCAGCTCGCGGACAAGGTCGTCGCGGTCGAGCTGGACAAGCGCCTTTTGCCGGTGCTCGACGAGACGCTCGCGGAGTATGACAACATTAAGGTCGTCAACGCCGACGTGCTCGAGCTTGACCTGAATCAGCTCATCAAGGACGAATTTGAGGGACTTGAGGTCGTGGTCTGCGCGAATCTTCCGTACTACATCACCTCGCCCGTGATCATGAAGCTGCTCGAGGACAGGCTTCCGATAACCTCCGTCACCGTAATGGTGCAGAAGGAAGCGGCGCAGCGTATCTGCGCTGAGGTCGGCTCGCGAATGAGCGGAGCTGTAACGGTTTCGGTCAATTATTACGCAAAGCCGCAGCTGTTGTTCGGGGTGAGCGCAGGCTCGTTCATGCCCGCGCCTAAGGTCGATTCGGCGGTAATCCGACTCGATATCCTGAAACAACCGCCCGTTCAGGCTGACGAGAAGCTTTTTTTCGCGGTTGTGAAGGCGGCGTTTTCACAGCGGCGCAAGGTCATCGCAAACTCGCTGAGCGCGGGTCTTGGCAGAAGCAAGGAGGAAATAACGTCTGTTCTCGGGGCGGCGGGAGTTTCGCCGACGGCACGCGCGGAAAAGCTCAGCTTAGAGGACTTCGCGGCGATAGCAAACGCGATAGGTGAATAATATGGGACAGAAGCAAAAAATGAACGCGCTGTTTATCATCGGCTTTATTCTCGCGATCATCAGCGTGGCTGCCGCGGGTGCGGCGGCGTATGTCGCTTATGAAATGAACAAGGAGGACATTGCGGCTATAATCGGAGGAGCCGCAGCGCTTGCCGCGTTTGTAGGGATCATTCTTGCGTATTGCAGCAAGCCGAGGGTAAAAAAACGCAAAAAGCATATTGACAACCCTGATGATGATGTGATATAATTGCATTGTTAAAGGGGAGTAGTTCGCGGCGATAGCCGTGGTATATTTCGTCAATCTCATACCCTCAGGGGTATCGGATATACACTAAAGAACGAGACTTTTATTGCGCATGGGTAACGTGCACAATAAAGGTCTTTATTTTTTGGAGGTAGTTTTATGGCAGACTGGTATCAAAAAACAGGAGAAGAGGCGCTTAAGCATTTTGACGTCACGACCGACGGTCTCAGCTCTGAACAGGCGGCTGAACGTCTCAAAAAAGACGGCGAAAACGTCCTCGCGGAGGGTAAAAAGAAAACCGTTTTGCAGGTATTCTTAAGTCAGTTCGCGGATCTGCTTGTGCTGATCCTCATCGCCGCGGCGATAATCTCGATGTTCTCGGGCAATATCGAGAGCACGATCGTTATTTTCGCGGTAATCATCATGAACGCGATCCTCGGCACCGCCCAGCACGTAAAGGCTGAAAAATCCCTCGACAGCCTCAAATCCCTGTCATCTCCGTCCGCCAAGGTTATCCGTGACGGTCAGAAGCTCGAGATCGACTCCAAAAAAGTCGTCGCGGGCGATATCGTTGTTCTAGAGGCAGGCGATCTTGTCGTCGCCGACGGCAGAATTATCCGCAACTATTCGCTGCAGGTCAACGAGAGCTCGCTGACGGGCGAATCCACCAATGTCGACAAGAACGACGAAACGTTAAGCGGCGAAACTCCTCTTGCTGACCGCGCTAATATGGTATTCTCCGGCAGCCTTGTCACCTACGGCAGAGCGCTTGTCCTCGTCACAGAGACGGGAATGAATACCGAGATCGGACACATCGCTTCCCTGATGAATTCCGCCAAGGAGAAAAAGACTCCGCTCCAGCAGAGCCTTGACAAGTTCTCGGGCAAGCTTGCGATCATAATTATGGTAATCTGCGCGGTCGTATTCGGACTTTCGCTCTGGCAGGGCAAGACTATCATAGACTCGCTGATGTTTGCCGTGGCTCTCGCGGTCGCTGCGATTCCCGAGGCGCTGAGCTCGATCGTCACCATAGTTCAGGCTATGGGCACACAGAAAATGGCTAAGGAAAACGCCGTTATCAAGGACTTGAAGGCGGTTGAAAGCCTCGGCTGCGTTTCGGTTATCTGTTCGGACAAGACCGGTACGCTCACCCAGAACAAGATGACCGTTCAGCGCATCTACATCAACGGCGAGAGCATACGCGAGGAGGAGCTTGACATACGTCTCGAAAGCCACCGCCGCCTGATTTACGACATGGTGCTCAACAATGACTCGAGCATTGTCGACGGCAAGGGCATCGGCGACCCGACGGAGTACGCTCTGATCGAAACCTCGCGCAGCATAGGTCTTGACGAGAATATTATCCGCGACACCCTCGGCAGGGTAGAGGAGGTTCCGTTTGATTCCGACCGCAAGATGATGAGCACAAAATACAAGCTCCACGGCGTGCCGCACATTCTCACAAAGGGCGCTCTAGACTCGATTCTCGACCGCTGCGTGAGTATTGCCACAAAGGACGGCGTGCGTCCGATTACAGACGAGGACAAGAAAATAATTCTTGCACAGAATAATAAATATTCCGAGGAGGGCTTGCGCGTCCTGACCTTTGCCTACAAGGAAAGCGACGAGGCTCTCTCGGTTGAAACAGAATACGACTACACCTTCCTCGGTCTTGTCGCGATGATCGACCCGCCGCGTGAGGAGAGCAAGGCGGCTGTTGCCGACGCTATCCGCGCGGGAATCAAGCCGATAATGATCACAGGCGACCACAAGATCACCGCTTCGGCAATAGCAAAGCAGATCGGTATCATGCGCGACGGCGACATGGCTGTCACGGGCATGGAGCTTGACGCGATGAACGACGAAGAGCTCGACCGTGTGCTCGAAAAGATCTCGGTCTACGCGCGCGTATCGCCCGAGAACAAAATCCGCATCGTCGAGGCATGGCAGCGAAAGGGCAATATTGTCTCCATGACAGGCGACGGCGTAAACGACGCGCCCGCACTCAAGAAGGCGGACATCGGCGTTGCAATGGGCATCACCGGCACCGAGGTCTCAAAGGACGCGGCTTCGATGATCTTGCAGGACGACAACTTCGCCACGATCATCAAGGCTGTCGCGAACGGCAGAAATGTTTACCGCAATATCCGCAACGCGATTTTGTTCCTGCTCTCGGGCAATATGGCGGGAATCCTCACCGTGCTCTTTACTTCGATCATGGCGCTGCCGGTGCCGTTTGAGCCGGTACATCTGCTCTTTATCAATCTTCTTACCGACTCGCTTCCCGCTCTCGCGATAGGAATGGAAAAGCCCGAGGGCGGTCTGCTTTCCCAGAAGCCCCGCGACCCCAACAAGGGCATTCTCACAAAGGATTTCACGGCTCTGATGTTCGGTCAGGGCGCGCTGATAGCGGTTGTCGTAATTATTGCCTTCTATCTCGGACTGCCCTACGGAGCGTCCGCTGCGGCTACAATGGCTTTCTCGACACTCACCCTCGCGAGACTTTTCCACGGCTTCAACTGCCGCAGCAAGCGTTCTATATTCAGCCTCGGACTTCTCAGCAACCTCTACAGCGTCGGCGCTTTCGTGCTCGGCTGTCTGCTGCTCGCTCTCGTGCTCTTCGTACCTGCGCTTCACTCCCTGTTCGTTGTGGAATCGCTTGACGGAATGATGTACGCCTATGTTGCGCTTCTTGCATTCGCTCCGACAGTCGTTATCCAGATTATAAAGGCTATTTCCGACAAGGTGAATAAAACCTCTTGACATAAAATTTGCCATAATTTATAATAGAAAAAAAAGGAGGTTTTTCCATGAACAATATCTGGCATGACATCTCACCTAAAAGAATTACCTGCGACCGCTTTTACGCAGTAATCGAAATATCAAAGGGCGGAAAAAATAAATACGAGCTCGACAAGGAGACCGGTATGCTCAAGCTTGACCGTGTGCTCTTTACCTCGACCCACTATCCCGCTAACTACGGATTCATTCCGCGTACATATGCCGACGACGGCGACCCGCTCGACGTTCTTGTCCTGTGCAGCGAGACCATTCTGCCAATGACTCTGGTAGAGTGCAAGCCCATCGGCGTGCTCAACATGATCGACAACAACAGCAAGGACGAAAAAATCATCGCTGTGCCGATCAACGATCCCAACTACAATACCTACAACGACATCTCGGATCTGCCCAAGCACCGTTTTGACGAGATCCGCCACTTCTTCCAGGTTTACAAGACCCTCGAGGACGACAAGGAGACCGCGGCTACCGAGATTTCGGGCGTAGAAAAGGCAAAGGAAGTAGTTCAGCTCTGCATCGAGAGCTACATTCTCGACTTCCAGCTCGCGTAAAAACAAAGGGCGCACCACCGGTGCGCTCAAATTTTTTTAAAATATTTCAAAAGCTGTGCAACACTTCGCCGTTTATTTGACACTATATATATGAACGAATTCGTTGGAGGACGGAAATGGACGGTAATAAATTAGTAAAAAAAGCCGCGGCAGGTGACAAGCAGGCGTTTGCCGCTCTGTACATAAGCTGCAAGGACAGCCTGTACCGCTACGCCTACTACAAGCTGCGTTCCGCCGAGGACGCCAAGGACGCGGTTTCAGCCTGTATCACGCAGGCGTACATGGGCATAGGCTCGATACGCGACGAAAGGGCTTTTTCGGCGTGGCTGTTCCGCATACTCTACCGCGAGTGCTGCGCGATCATCCGCAGAAAGGCTCAGATATCCTTTGCTGAGATCGACGAGAACCGCTATATACTTCCCGACGAGACATATATCCGCAGCGAGCTCAGCGAGGCGCTTGACAGCCTCGGAACAGAGGACAGGGACATCGTGCTTCTGTCGGTCGTCGCGGGTTATAACAGTCAGGAGATAGCGCAGATGTTTTGCATGAATCCCTCTACGGTGCGTTCGCGCCTGTCACGCGCGCTCGGCAAGATGAGACAGTTTTTGGAGTGAGTAATATGAAAAACGATTTTGATTTTATCAGGGAAAAATTTGATTCCGACGGCGTAAACGCGCCCGACGGCATAAACGAGGATTTGGTTCTGTCTGAGCTCGAGGGCGTCGAGCCTGTCAAGCCAAAGAAGAAAAAGACCGGTATGGTGCTCGGTATAACCTCGGCAGCGGCCGCAAGCGTCGCTGTGATAACCGCGGCAGCCTTCCTCGCGGTCAATCTTCTCGGCAAGCTTCCCGTGAGAAGCATCGGAACGCCTGTATCTGTCAGCGGAACCGCAAAGCTTCTGCAGTTCAATTCTCGCGACGAGGTGAAGAAGGCGGTCGGCAACGCGATGAAGTTCCGGGAAAATCTGTACAGCGGCGAGAGATATAACGTTCTTGACGGCAATGTGCTTGAGTACGGAGCTGAGGAAAAACTCAACTCCGACAGCTATTCTGCAGGCTCGGCAAACGGCTCTGCGTCAGGCTCATCGGGCGGTTCTTCGTCGCACAATTCGACCTATGTTCAGCACACGGGAGTCGACGAGGCGGACTGCGTCAAGACCGACAGCGAATACATCTACTACCTCGCGCCTGTTTCAAACGGAATGAAAAATCAGATACAGATCTACCGCGCGGCACGGAATGACACCGAGCGTGTGTCCGAGATTACTGAGCTTAACGACGAGCACTTCCGCGAGTTTTACGTATACGGCGACCGTCTTGTCGTCCTTGCCGACGATAACCGCAAAAATACCTCGACCGCAGCGTCGGTTTACGATATTTCCGACAGGAGCAAGCCAAAGCTTATCGATTCCTTCTCCCAGAGCGGAAGATATATTTCCTCGCGCATGATCGACGGCACCCTCTATATGGTGTCCGATTACTACGTATACGACGATGGCGATATTCCCGAGACCGGCAATTCAGGCGCGACTCCCGACGAGGTTCCCGCAAACTGCATTTATTCGGTGGAAACGCCCGCAGACAGCAGCTTTCTCGTTGTCAGCAGCGTCGATACCAAAAACGGCGCTAAGGTTCTCAACACGAAGTCGATTTTAGGCTCAGCCGATGATATCTACTGCAATCAGGACTACCTCTACGTCAATGCGACTGAGTACGAAGCAAAGTACTATAACCGCATACTGAGCAACAGCTTTGCGGGCAATTACTACGCGCCGACGGAGGTTAAGACGCAAATCGTAAAATTCAGCCTCAACGATGACCTCGACGCCGTGGCGAGCTGCTGTGTAAACGGCGAGATCAATAACCAGTATTCCCTCGACGAGCACAACGGCAATCTCAGAGTCGCTACAACTTCGATCAACGGCAAAAACAGCTTTGAAGTCAACAACCTCTATGTGCTCGATCCAGAGCTTAACCAGATCGGCGCGGTCGAGGGCTTTGCCAAGGACGAGAGCATCAAGGCAGTCCGCTACATGGGAGATACAGCCTACGTCATCACCTACGAGGAGACCGACCCGCTGTTCGTTATAGATCTGACAAATCCGTCCGACCCGGCAATCCTCGGCGAGGTCAAGATCAGCGGCTTCTCGACCATGCTCGTTCCGATTGACGAGAATACAGTCCTCGGCATAGGCTACAATACCGGAAACGTGTACTACACCGACATGGAGGTTCAGAACGGAATGAAAATTGTCACCTTCGACGTCAGCGACAAGAAGAATCCGAAGGTGCTCGACACGAAGGTCTTTGAGGACTATTACTCAGAGGTGCAGTACAATCCAAAGGCGCTTCTTGTCAATACCGAAAGAAACGACTTTACGATCCCGTTTTACGGCAGCGGCGACGGATACAGCGGCTACGACAGCTTTTCAGGGATAATCAACTTCAAGGTCGAGGACGGAAAGATAAATATTTTCGACGAGTACCGCTCTGAGGTATTTGAAAAGAACAATAACGCCGAGGTCAGCCGCTGCGTATACATCGGTAATACAATATATATGCTCGGCACCACGTGGCAGGATATTGATTACACCATCGACTACAGCGCGGATAAGTACTACGACGGCTATTATCTGCCCACTTGCAGCACCGCTATTGACTGGGTCGACTACAAATAGTATAATAAAAGGAGCCAACCGGAAGATTGGCTCCTGATAATTTATTAAAGCTTGAAATCCTCTATGGAATACGTACCTCTCAGGGTAATGCTGCGCGGAACGCGCATAAGCGGATCGTAGCTGAACGCTCTGCATTTGCCGTCCTGAATGCGCTTTGACTTTTTACAGCCCATAATTCCGTTTTCGAAAAAAGAATTTTCGCAGTATGAACAGTCGGGTGCGATATTTCTGCCGAACAGCTTGTTTTTCATTCTGAATCACCTCTGCACTAATAGTGTATCACAAGCGGGCATAAGTTTCAAGTAGAATTTTGGAGGGATACCGTTGAATTTTCACTCAGTTACAATGCGCCTTAATAACCCCGATACCGTGCCTTATCTCACGCATAATTCTTTATCGGAAATAAGTTTTATAAATCACGCCTTCTCCACCCGTCTCGGAGGAGCGTCTCAGGGCGAGTTCAGCTCGATGAACATGGCGTTCAACCGCGGCGACGACCCTGACGCGGTCACGGAAAATTACCGCCGAATCTGTGAGAGCGCGGGATTTGAGTTTGAGAGCCTGACTGCTTCTGCTCAGGATCACCACACCGTTGTCCGCGCCGTTACCCGCGAAAACCGCGGCGTCGGCATTTACAAGCCCCGCGATATGGAGAGCGTTGACGCTGTTATGACCAACGAGACCGGCGTTACGCTCGTGACCTACTACGCCGACTGCACGCCGCTTTTCTTTGTCGATACCGGGAACAAGGCTATCGCTCTCGCTCACGCGGGATGGCGCGGCACTGTGGGACGTATCGGCGAGAAGGTTATAAAGGAAATGGGCGAGAGGTACGGCACAAAGCCTGAGAATATCGTCGCCGCCATAGGCCCCGCGATCTCGGTCTGCTGCTACGAGGTAGATCTGCCGTGCGCGGAGCATTTCCTCGCTCTCAAGGATTTGCAGACGGAGAAATTCGTGTTCCCGAAGCAAGACGGCAAGTTCATGATCGACCTGCTCGAGACGAACCGTCAGATTCTCGCCGCAGCGGGCGTAAAGAACAAAAACATAACTGTCTCAGACCTCTGTACCAACTGCAACAGCGATCTGCTCTGGAGTCACCGCGCGACAAAGGGTCACCGAGGAACGATGTCAGCGTTTCTGTGCTTAAAATGACTTTGCAAACCACACGTCCCTGACCGAGAATTCCTTTCCGTTAAGGTAACCGAGCGAGCCTGAGTCCCCGGTGAAGTTGAATATCAATTTATAGCTGTAAAGCGCCTGATAGGGAAATCCCCCGGGCGCTTTTTTACGTCCGTACTTGCTGTCGCCGACAAGAGGGTGCCCGATGCTCGCCATGTGCGCGCGTATCTGGTGCGTCCTTCCTGTAAGCAGCTCGATTTCGACAAGGCTGTATTTGCCGTCGAACGAGAGAACGCGGTACTTTGTGCGGATCTCCTTTGAGCCATTGACCTCGGTTTTGTGAACCGTGACCTTGTTTTTGCTCTCGTTTTTCGTCAGAAATCCGCTGAGAATGCCGCTGTCCTTTTCCGGCTTGCCGTAAACAAGGCAGAGGTAGTATTTTTCGATTTCTCTCGTTTTCATCTTTTGGTTGAGTATGCGCAGAGCCTCCGCGTTTTTCGCGGCGATGACGATCCCGCCCGTGTTGCGGTCGATGCGGTTGACGAGCGCGGGAGAAAACGCCTTTTCCTCCTCAGGGTCGTATTCGCCTTTTTCATACAGGTAATGCTGCACGCGGCCTACGAGAGAGTCAAAGTGGTAGCTCTTGTCCTGATGCGCGATAAGCCCGGGCTTTTTGTCGAGCAAAAGGAGATTTTCATCCTCGTAAACGATATCGAGCTTTGACGGAGCCTTCATGAATTCATAGTGCTTTTCCTGTGCGGCTTCAAAGAACTCGTCCTTTATATAAAACGTCAGCACATCGCCTTCGCTGAGCATTTCGTCGGCAGCGCATCTTTTGCCGTTGCGCTTGACGCATTTTTTGCGGATATACATATACATCATTTTTTTCGGCATCGTGCGGAACCGCTTCTGCAGGAACTTGTCGAGCCTTTGTCCCGCGTCGTTTTTGCCTATCGTCAGTTCTCTCATATTAATCACCGCTCTTATCATACTGTAAAACCGCGAAAATTTCAAGCACACATTCGGCGTTACGGTATAAAATGACAGAGGGTGATACAGTGAGATGCAGAAAACAAAAGGTCCGCACCTGCCTTTGGTTCGGACTCGGTCTGCTTGTCGCGTCTGTGCTGCCGACAGAATGGGTGCTGTGCGTGGCGGCTGCCGCGCTTGTGCTCGTCAGTTTATCTTGTGCTCGGAGGTAGTTATGAAGGTTGTACTTATTGAAAATCCAAAGTTTTTCGCGGGACTGCTGAGAATGTTCTTCGGAATCAAAAAGGAGAAACAAACCGTACAGTAATAATACACAAATTCAAACCCCGTCAGATGTGCATTGTGACAAAAACTTTGCGCATCTGATTTTTTTATTGAACTTTCCAGCAAAAGCATTTATAATTAAATTGGTAATTTATATTGCGAATTATCGAGCAGTATTTAGGAGGTAATTAACATGAGAAACACAAAGAAGTTCATCAGCGTTCTGCTTGTCGCGGCGCTGTTGATCACAACCGTCGCTACAGCGGCGTTTTCCGTAAGCGCAGCGGCAGGCACACTCAGCTCGCATTACCAGACTAACCCCTCGGGCGGCGTCGGTAAGGCAGGCAGCATCACCATCGACGGCGATCTTTCCGACTGGTCGGAGGACATGGTCATCGCAACAAGCGCGGCTTGGGACTGCGCAAACCACTGGAAGGGCTCTCACGAGAACTGCCTGATAGACGCTTACGCGCTTCTCGCAGCGTGGGACAGCTCCAACCTCTACATCGGCATGCAGTACGTCAACACAACCGACACATGGCAGAACCCGGGTGACGCGTCCCTTATGGACGGCGGCAAGATCGGCGATCTTCACATGGTTCTCGCCCTCAGCGTAAATCCGTCATCAACAGGTCTTACCGGTAAGGTGACCGACGGCAAGTACATCTGGGGCGATCAGATCGACTACAGCGGCACCCATGTTGACCACCTGTTCTACATGAGCGCAAAGCCGGGCGCAGGCGTTCCCGGCCACTTCACCGTAGCGGACGCTGCGGGCAACACCAGCTACACCACCAACTGCGGCAGCTTCAAGGACGAAGGTATCGAGTACAAGATGGCTGACGGCAATGTTTGCAGCAGCATCTGGGGTCTCAACAATTCCGATTCACCCGACGACGTATTCTCCGACAGCTCCGACTGGGTAGACTACAAGACCTACAAGGGAAGCAAGGGTGTTCACGACACCAAGTACGACAGCTTCTATGAGATCAAGATCCCGTTCTCCGCTCTGGGCATCACCGCAAGCCAGCTCACCTCTAACGGCATCGGCGCCATGACCCTCTGCGGCAGAGGCGAATCTGCTCTCGACTGCTGTCCGTTCGACCCCTCAATGATCGACAACGTCAAGGGCGATTACGGCAACGACCCCAGTACCTCTCACGAGAAGGACGACCTCGACGCACTCACAGTACCCCTCGCGAGCATCGGCAAGGGCGGCGTAACTCCGCCTCCTCAGCCCACCACAGCTCCCGTAACGACTCCCCAGCCCACCACGGCTCCCGTAACAACTCCTCAGCCCACAACAGATCCCGTTTCCGACAAGACCGTAGTTAACGCTACATCCAACATCTGCGGCAGCGGCAGCGTTACCGCTACAGGCAGCACAGTAACAGTTACATACAACCTGCAGTCAGCTATGGATCTCGTAAACGGTCAGTGGAACCTGAAATACGACACCTCAAAGCTCAAGCTCAAGACCGCCGCGGCAAGTCTTATGCCCAACATCAGCGGCAGCGCGAATATTTACAACAACGTTGCATACGGCAATTTCTCCGAAATCAGCAATCCGTATGATTTCAAGACCTCAAAGCCGTTTGTACAGGCTGAATTCGAAGTAATCGGCAAGGGTACCGCGAGCGTCGCTCTCGACGTTCAGGAGCTTTCCGTAGGCTACAAGAGCGGCAGCACACTGAAATTCGAAAACGCCGTAAAGAACAGCCAGAAGCAGAATATCTCCTCGATTTCGGGCTTCAGCTCAAACAATGTCACCGGTTCGACCTCCGTTATCAACGGTACTCCCTCTGTTGACACAAAGCTCACTGTAAACGCGACCTCTAACTTCTTCCCGTCAAGCACCACTACCGCTACCAAGACAGGCTCTCAGGTTACGGTAAACTATATGTTCAAGTCCAACATGGATCTGCAAAACTCAGAGTGGACCCTTACCTACGACACCTCAAAGCTCAGCTACAACAAGACCGCTACCGGCAAAATCATGCCCAACGTAAGCAGCGTTGTTGCGAATGAGACCACAAAGGGTACGATCAAGGGCAACTACTCCGACACATCGGGAACCGATTTTGAGTCCGAGAAGGCGTTTGTAAGCGTGACGTTCGACGTGCTCGCATTCGGTACCGCCAACGTTAACCTCAATTTAGCGATTCTCGGAGTTGTCAACTCAAACGGAGATACAGGTTATCTTGTAGACAACAGCGTAGTTAAGAACCTCAAGGCGCAGTCAGGCTTCTCGGCTCTGAGCTATACGACCAACACAAAGTTCGGCAGCAACAACAAGCTTACCGTAAAGACCACTTCAAATTACTTCCCCGCGACCCAGAGATCACTTACAGACTCCTCTCAGGTCACCATTGCGTTCAAGCTTTCTTCCTACTACGAGCTGCTCAACGGCGAGTGGGAGCTCAGCTATGATACCTCAAAGCTCAGCCTGGCTTCTTCTCTTGGCAAGCTGCAGCCCAACGTAGGCGGCGCTACCGCGCGTGAGAATACAAAGGGCATCATCAAGGGCAACTTCTCCAACCTCAACCTCGACGAGTTCCTGAGAGAGAAGGATCTTGTAAACGTAACCTTCGACGTTATCGGCTCCGGCGAGACCACTGTCAATATGAACCTCAAGACTCTCGGCGTTATGAACGAGAAGAACAAAGAGGGTTATGTTGTCGACAACGGCAAGGATATGAACCTCAAAAATCAGTCCGGCTTTGGCAAGTCAAGCGTTTACGGCGTTTCTCTCGTAATGCCCAACGGCAGCACCGACCGCATCAAGGGTGATACAAACTTTGACGGCAAGGTTGACATCAACGATGTGACCTATATTCAAAAGCACGCTTCTGAATATGTTCTTTTCAATTCAGACCAGCTTTATGTCGGTGAAATGACAGGCGACGGCAAGGTTGACGTATCCGACGCTACTCAGATCCAGAGAATAATTGCCGGCTAAAAACAAATAATTCCACATTCACACGGCTGACCCTTCGCGGTCAGCCGTTTTTCTGTCATAACGCGTTTTTCTCCTTCATATAATGTTACCAACAAAGCAAAAGGAGAGAGAAAATATGGATTATCCTACGGAGAGGCGTTTTCTCAGCGCGCCCGCCGCGGTGCTCGATACCGTTGCCGAGCAGCTCGCGGACGTCGATCTGACGCTGC
This sequence comes from Lachnoclostridium sp. MSJ-17, assembly GCF_018918205.1. Lineage (GTDB taxonomy): Bacteria > Bacillota > Clostridia > Oscillospirales > Acutalibacteraceae > Ruminococcoides. The sequence continues at coordinate 58,689 of NZ_JAHLQB010000056.1, forward strand.
CCGATTACTGTCCCGATATTGAAAAGATTCTCAAATGCACCCTGATTCCCAAGCTGCATTCCAAATCCCTTTCGGGAGGACAGCTGAGGGTCGACGGAAGCTGCACTGTGAACGTGCTCTATGTTGAGAGCGCCGGAAAAACCATCCGCTGCTGTGAACAGAGCGTAAGCTTTTCGCAGAGCTTTTCGCTGCGCGATACGCCGGAAAACTATGTTGTCCTCACAAAAACCAAGCCCGAGTACATAAACTGCCGCGCTTTAAGTCCGCGCAGGCTTGTGATACACGGAGCTTTTTCGCTGTACGCCAAGGTGCTCTCTGTCGAAAAAAGCGAAATCTACTCGCCGCCCGAGGGACTTGAGGCGCTGATAAAGCCGGCGGTCTGCGCTGATCTGACGGCGCTTTGTCAGGAGCAGTTCACCGTGAGCGAGGAGATATCGGCAGCCGACAAGCCGCCGGTTGAATCGGTGCTACATTCGTCGGTAACGGCGGGGATCAACGACGTAAAGGCGGTAAAGGATAAGCTCATGGTCGGCGGAGAGCTGAATCTGAGAATGTTCTATCTTTGCGACGTTGAAACGGGTGAGACCGCGAAGCTCGACTATGTCCTGCCGTTTAATCAGATACTGGACTGCGACGGCGTTGACGAGGATACCCGCAATATCCTGTGCTGCGAGGTCATGTCGTATGACGTCCGCCTGAAAAACGATATTATGAGCGAGAAGCCGGTGATCGCGCTCGACGTTAAGCTCTGCCTGACCGAACAGGGTTATACAATGCGTGAGGAAAATCTGGTTTGCGACGCTTTTTCGGTCGGTTACGCCTCGGCGCCGCGCTTTGAAAGCCTCAATACCGTAACCGAGCTGCAGCCTGTTTCCGAGAGCTTCATCGAGAAGCTGCCGGTACGAGTGGACAGCGGAAAAATCGGGAAAATCCTCGATATTTACGCGGACAGCATTACTTTTGACGCCATGCCCGCCGACGGAAGGCTCGCTGTCAGCGGCAAGGTCAACCTCTGCATGCTCGCTCTCGACGGAGATGATTTTCCCATGTTCGTCGAACGCAGCTGCGGATTTTCTCACGCTCTTACAACGCCTGAGGGCTGCGACAGGCTATGCTTCGGCAAGGTCCGCGCGCCGGGACTGAGCTTCCGGCTCTCCGACGACAGCACAGCCGAGATCAGGGCGGAGCTGAAGGTGACAGGCGGCGCTATGAAGAACGAGTGTACCCGTGTTGTATCCGACGTGGAGGTTTTTGAGGATCAGCCGCTTCCGTCGGGCGGATGCGCTTTGACGCTGTATTTTGCCGGGGACGGAGAGAATCTCTGGAGCATTTCCAAGGCGCACAATACGAAGCTTGAGCTGCTGATGCGCGAGAACAACCTTGACAAAATCGACCTTGACAGCCCGCAGATGCTGTTGATCCCGAAGCTGTAAGGAGGAAAAGCGATGGAAGAGAAAAACGTATACAGAGACATTTCACGGCGCACGGACGGAGACGTTTACATCGGCGTCGTAGGACCCGTCCGCACGGGAAAATCAACGTTTATCAAGAGATTCATGGACACTCTCGTCCTGCCGAATATCCGCGACGAGAACGTATACCGCCGCACTATTGACGAGCTTCCGCAGTCGTCTGCCGGAAGGACGATAATGACGACGGAGCCGAAGTTTATCCCCGAGGAGTCCGTTGAGGTGGATTTAGGCGACAATGCCGCCTTCAGGGTACGAATGATCGACTGCGTGGGTTACCTTGTGCCTTCGGCTCTCGGACAGAGCGAGGAGGATTCTCCGCGCATGGTAAAAACGCCGTGGTCTGAGGACGAGATGCCTTTTGAGGAAGCGGCTGAGATCGGCACGAAAAAGGTAATAACCGACCATTCCACCATAGGCCTTGTAATCACTGCCGACGGCTCCTTCGGCGAGATCCCGCGGGAGGACTATGAGGAGAGCGAGCGGCGGGTAGCCGAGGAGCTGCGCGCGATAAACAAGCCGTTTATTATGCTTCTCAACTCAGCCGACCCCGGCGGTGAACGCGCGGCAGCGCTCTCAGAGGAGCTTTCCGCGCGTTACCAGGTGCCCGTACTGCCCGTAAGCTGCATGGAGCTGAGCGAAAACGAGATCAAGAGGGTGCTTGCCCAGCTTCTGTTCGAATTCCCCGTGAAGGAGATACAGGTAGATATACCCGACTGGCTGCTCACGCTCGAAAAGGAGCATTGGCTGAAATCGTCGGTGTTCGAGTCTATCCGCACAGCCGCGCAGGGCATGGAAAAAATCCGCGAAATACAGGACGCGCTCTCAAAAATCCGTGACTGCGGCAATATATCCGAAGCAACGCTGGATTCTCTCGACCTCGGAACGGGAACCGCGAATATTTCGGTATCGCTGGAGCCGGGGCTGTTTTACAAGGTACTCTCCGAAAAGACGGGGCTTGAGATCTCCGATGAGCGCGAGCTTTTGGAGAATATGGAGCTTCTTTCGCAAAAGCAGAGCGAATATGACAAGATCGCTCAGGCTTACGACCAGGTCAGGGAGACCGGCTACGGGATTGTAATGCCGACAATTGACGAGCTGACGCTCGACGAGCCGCAGATCATCAAGCAGAGCGGAAAGTACGGCATACGCCTCAAGGCAAGCGCGCCGTCTATTCACCTGATGCGTGTCGAAACGCAGACCGAGGTCACGCCGATAGTCGGTTCCGAGCAGCAGAGCGAGGAGCTGGTTTCATATCTGCTAAAGGAATTCGAGGAAAGCCCCGAAAAAATCTGGGAGAGCAATATCTTCGGAAAATCCGTTCACGAGCTTGTAAACGAGGGACTGCACAACAAGCTGAGCCGTATGCCGCCCGACGCCCGCCGCAAAATAGGGGAAACGATAGAGAAAATCATCAACGACGGCTGCAACGGATTGATTTGTATCATAATCTGACGCGCAGTAAATGCCAAGGCTAATGCTTTGGCATTTTTTTTGCATTATTTTGGGAGCGTTATTATTTTTTATATAAATCGACGAAAAACGCAACGGCGCTGATTTGTTATTGAAAAAAATGCTGAATTAAAGTATAATATCAATGTATGCAAATTTACTTTTTGGAGGTTGTTTTATGGTACTTAACGGTATTGGGTTAACGCAGCTTGCCGCGGCAGAGCTGTCGCTCGCCGAAAAGGGTATCGCTTCCGCAAAGGTTATTCTTACAGGCTTTGTGGTAGTTTTTTCGGTGCTGCTTCTGCTTATCGGCGTAATCAAGCTGTACAGCTTTATCGTCGGAAAGGCTCAGGGCTCCGGCGGAACAAAAAAGAAAAAGAAGGAACAGACGCCTCCCGAAAAGAAAAAGGTCACGGCTGAGATTTCCAGGCCCGCTGAGCCAAAACAGGCTCCTCCTGCCGCGGACGGTATTCCCGAAGAGGTCGTAGCGGTTATCGCCGCAGCTGTCGCGACGATGTACGGCGGCACGGGCAGGGCAAAAATAAAAAGCATCAAAAAGGCAGGCGGACGTTCCGCGTGGGCAAACGCGGGCGTGCTTGACAATACCCGCCCGTTTTAAGGCTTGGAAAGGTTCGGTTTAGTTTATGGAAATATTAACAGGTTTTCTTGACGCGATCAAGGGCATTTATGAAAGCTCGGGCTTGGTCAGCCTGGGCTGGCAGAATTACGTAATGATAGGCATTTCGTGTTTTCTGTTGTATCTCGCGATAAAAAAGCAGTATGAGCCGCTTCTGCTGCTTCCCATAGCATTCGGAATGCTGCTCGTCAATCTCTATCCCGGGATCATGGCGGCTCCTCATATCAATCTGGTTGAAATACAGAGCGCCAACGACCCCGCAGCCACAGGGCACGTCGTTCAGGAGATAGGCGGAAAGATCTACTATGAGGATCCCACCTATGGCGGACTGCTCTACTATCTCTATCAGGGCGTAAAGCTCGGAATCTATCCTCCGCTCATCTTCCTCGGCATCGGATGTATGACCGATTTCGGACCTCTTATCGCAAATCCCAAGAGCCTGATTCTCGGCGCCGCGGCTCAGATCGGTATCTTCATCACCTTCACGGGCGCGATTTTCCTCGGCTTCACAGAGTCTGAGGCAGGCGCTATCGGCATTATCGGCGGCGCTGACGGACCGACTGCTATCTACGTCACCACAAAGCTCGCTCCGCATCTGCTCGGCTCGATCGCTATCGCGGCGTATTCCTACATGGCGCTTGTGCCCATTATCCAGCCGCCTATCATGAAGCTCCTCACCACAAAGAAGGAGAGAGGAGTTGTAATGGAGCAGCTCCGTCCCGTATCAAAGCTCGAAAAAATCCTTTTCCCGATCATTGTTGTTATCCTGATCGCGATTTTCCTGCCCGACGCGGCTCCTCTTGTCGGTATGCTCATGCTCGGAAATCTGTTCAAGGAATCGGGCGTTGTCGAGAGAATCGCCAAGGCTGCTCAGAACGAGCTGATGAACATTATCACTATCTTCCTCGGCACGACGGTCGGCGCTACTGCCTCGGGCGCGAACTTCCTCAAGCTTGACACACTCAAGATCATCGCCCTCGGTCTCATTGCGTTCTGCATGGGCACGGCGTTCGGCGTTCTGTTCGGAAAGATCATGTACAAGCTGACAGGCGGAAAGATCAATCCTCTTATCGGCTCCGCAGGCGTTTCGGCTGTTCCCATGGCAGCCCGTGTTTCACAGAAGGTTGGTCAGCAGGAGAATCCCGGAAACTTCCTTCTGATGCACGCTATGGGCCCGAATGTTGCAGGCGTTATCGGCTCCGCGGTAGCCGCGGGCGTGCTGCTCAATGTTGTCGGATAATAATTTTTGATAAAGGGAGCTTCGGCTTCCTTTATTTTTCTGTGTTTTGATTTGTATAATTCTATTACGGAAATATAACTCGGATAATATGATATATAATTCTAAGGTGTGAAACTATGCGACAGATTTTTTCACGGAAGGAGATATTAAATGCCCAAGAATATAACAATACAGAGAATATTAGGCGTACTCCTGCACAGAATCAGATTTATCGTGATCGTTGCGCTTGCGGCGGGTTTGCTGACATTCCTTTATACGAATTTCTTTATTACCCCGCAGTACACCTCCTCAACAATGATATTTGTGCAGAACTATAACAAAAAAGATACATCATCCGACAGCTCTGCCAACAAATCAGACGCAGACGCGTCAAAAAACTCCAATTCCAGCTCAAACGAGAGCAACAACGAGGTCGCGCAGAAGATTTTTAACTCCGATATCAGCGGTTCGTCAACTCTGGCGAAAATCTGCGTCACTCTGTTCCAGAACTCCGATAAGATCACAGCTCTTTACAGCGGCTGCAACGTCGGGTTCTCAACCGTTGACGGCACCTTTTATATCAATGTCAATGTATCGGGCAGCGATCCCGAGAAGTGCGCGAACGTCGCCAACCAGATAGCGGATATGTGCAACGAGGTTTTCCACGATAACTTCATGTACGGTCAGCTCGGTATTATCCGTACCGCTAAGGCTCCTTCCGCTCCGATTTCTCCGGACAAGATGAAAAACACGCTTATCGGCTTCGCGGTAGGACTTGTGGCTGCCTGCCTGATTTCAATTCTGCTAGAGCTTATCGACACAACTATCAAATCCGATGAGGATCTCTCTGAAATCTACAAGATTCCCGTATTCGCTGAGATTCCCGATTTTAACACGGGAGGTAAGTAAGAATGGCATTTAAGATCAAACTGAGAAAACCCGACGCGCAAAAGACCGAAAAGAAATACAATTCCGCCGACGCAATCTCTGAAAAGAGCAAATTCGCAATAGTTGAGTCCTACAAGAGCGCGCGTTCCAACATAATGTTCTCGCTTTCTGCAGAGGATCAGAAGGTTTTTGCCGTAACAAGCTACGCGAAGGGCGAGGGAAAAAGTACCGTTTCGGCAAATCTCGCGATCTCCTTCTCCAAGATGGAGCGCAAGGTATTGCTCGTTGACTGCGACCTGCGCCGTCCTAACCTTCATAATATTTTCAAGGTTGAAAACAAGATCGGTCTTTCGAATATTATCGGTAAAATGGCTGAATTTGATGACGCCGTAAAGCGCGACGTTCTTCCGAACCTCGATATTCTTCCGTCGGGCACGATACCGCCCAACCCGTCCGAGCTGGTTTGCTCACCGGCGTTTGAGAAGCTTATCAACAGCCTTATCGATGAATATGACTACATCATCTTCGATACTCCGCCTATCGGCGTCGTAGCCGACGCCCTGCTGCTCAAGGACAGAGTCGCGGGATATGTTCTCGTACTCAGGGAGCGTTCAACAACTCACGGCGATATCCAGAAGATGCTGGAGAGCGTAAAGCTTGCGGATACAAAGATCCTCGGCTTCATCAAGGTCGGCTGCACACAGATAAAGAAGCGCGGCGGCAGAGGCTATTACTACTATCAGTATTATTGATCCGGCTGCAAAATCAAAAAACTGAATAATAATGTAAATAATATTTCAACAGACTCACTAAGCATTCGCGTGGTGAGTCTGTTTTTTATAAAAAAACTGACGAATTTGCAGGATTTGCAAAAAAGACTTGCATTTTCATTTCTGTTGTATTAGAATATAATATGATATTGAAAGAATAAACCGCGTAAGGAGATATGGGAAATGGAATACTTTAAGTGCAGCTCGGAGGAGCTGGAAAAGGAATATGCCGCTCTCAAGAAGCGCTATAAGGACGAAAAAGGCAAGGGTCTGTCGCTGAATATGGCGAGAGGAAAGCCCGGCAAGGAGCAGCTTGACCTTTCGCTGAAAATGCTCGACGTTATGAACAGCAAGTCTGATTTCATCGGCGAGGACGGCATGGACGTCCGCAACTACGGAATTTTTCACGGTATCGACGAGTGCCGCAAGCTTTTCGGCGAGATACTCGGCGTACCCTCAAACAGCATCATGGTAGGCGGCAACTCAAGCCTGAACATGATGTTCGACACGATTTCCTGCATGATGACAAAGCCTGTCGTCGAGGGCTGCAAGCCATGGTACGAGGTTCCCGACAGAAAGTTTCTCTGTCCGGTGCCGGGCTATGACAGACACTTCGGCATTACCCAGTACTACGGCTTTGAGATGATTCCCGTTCCGATGAACGATGAAGGTCCCGACATGGACATCGTTGAGCGCCTTGTTGAAAACGACGACAGCATCAAGGGTATCTGGTGTGTGCCGAAATACTCAAACCCCAACGGAATAACCTACAGCGACGAGACAGTAAGACGCTTTGCCGCATTAAAGCCCGCGGCGAAGGATTTCCGCATTATGTGGGATAACGCTTACTGCATTCACGACATCACCGACACTCCCGACGCGCTTCTCAACATCGTTGACGAGTGCAAAAAGACCGGAAATGTTGACCTTCCCATTATTTTCTGCTCAACATCGAAAATTACCTTCCCGGGCGCAGGCGTAGCTGCAATGGCGGCTTCCTCGAACAACATGAAGGTTTTCGCCGAGCGCTATAACTACGAGATCATAAGCTATGACAAGCTCAATATGTGGCGCCACGTCAAGTTCTTCGGCGATTTTGACGGCGTTATGAAGCACATGGAAAAGCACAAGGCTATCCTCAAGCCCAAGTTTGACATCGTGCTCAACATGCTCGAAAACGAGCTCAAGCCCACCGGAACCGCGAAGTGGACCAACCCCAACGGCGGCTACTTTGTCAGCGTAGACGTAATGGAGGGCACTGCAAAGCGCGTTGTTCACCTCTGCCGCGACGCCGGCGTAGTTCTCACCGGAGCGGGTGCGACATATCCGCTCGGCAACGACCCGCACGACAGCAATATCCGCATAGCGCCTACCTTCCCGCCGAATGACGAGCTGGAGCAGGCAATGGATATTTTCTGTACCTGCGCGAAGCTTGCGGCATGCGAGAAACTGCTCGGAAAAATCTGATAAGACGTTATTAATGACCCGACAGGAGCGATTCTGCCGGGTTTTCTTTTTTGGAACCGATATATTTTTCTGCCTTTTCAGCGCGTTTTGTACAAACAGACGGACTGTAAAGCTGTAAAAAATTTATGTTACAATTTTTACGGTTTGATTTTATGCAATACTGCTAAAGATAAAGTTTTTCTATCAAATATTTGCATTTCCATTGACAATTTGCCAAAAAAATCATATAATAGCTCTGTTACGTCTGTAAGTCTGCGCCCGTAACAGGGTTGTTTTTTTCTTACAGACAATTATATTACGGAGGTTCAAAAGGCATGAAAAGAGTTCCAAAGCCGGTGTTCTTCATTGTTGCTTTGCTGATACTTGCCTTTTCGTTTACTGCGATTTTCGGAGTATCCTATTACACGGGCGACAACAAAAACACAGTACTCAAGGGCATCGGCGACATTCGATGGGGAATCGACATCAGGGGCGGCGTTGAGGCGACATTTAAGCCTGCCAACAACTACGACGCTACCGATGAACAGCTGGAATCGGCAAAATCCATCATTGAGCTTCGTATGATTTCACAGGGCATCACAGACTACGAGCTGTACGCTGACAGAAACAGCGACAGAATCATCGTCCGTTTTCCGTGGAAGTCAGACGAAACAGAATTCAACGCGGTAAACGCGATTGAGGAGATCTCCTCGACCGCAAATCTTACCTTCCGTCCGGGCAAATCCTACGAGTCAACCGACGTAGGCTCCGACGGCGAGTACATCTACAAGACTCCTACGGGAGATACCGCGACAGTCCTCATGGACGGCTCGGCGGTTGAAAATGCTGAGGCGCAGTACTATCAGGACGACAGCGGCAAGGCGCAGTATGTTGTAAGCCTTACCCTCAACGAGGAAGGCGCTAAGACCTTCGAGGAAATCACCACCACCTACTTAAATCAGACTGTCTCCATCTGGATGGACGACATTATGCTTTCCGCTCCTACCGTTCAGGCGACCATCACCGACGGCAAGGCGCAGATCTCAGGCAGCTTCACCGCAAAGGAAGCTACAGAGCTTGCGCAGAAGATCAACGCAGGCGCGCTTCCCTTCCAGCTTGAAACAGCCAACTACGGCAACATTTCGGCTACCCTCGGTGAAAACGCCCTCACGGCAATGGCTTACGCGGCAGTAGTCGCCTTTATCCTCATTGCTCTGATCATGATCATCTTCTACCGTCTGCCCGGTTTCATCGCGATCATCGCGCTTATCGGTCAGATGGGTCTCACAGTCGCGGCGGTTTCGGGTTATTTCCCGGCGTTCCCGTCCTTCACAATGACTCTGCCCGGTATCGCGGGTATGATCCTCTCAATCGGTATGGGCGTTGACTGTAACGTCATTACCGCGGAGCGTATCAAGGAAGAGCTTCGCGGCGGCAGAACGCTTGACGGCGCTCTCGACAAGGGCTCCAAGAGCTCACTCTCCGCTATTATCGACGGTAACATGACCGTTGTAATCGTATCTATCATTCTTATGCTGGTATTCGGACCGTCAAACATTCTTTCCTTCATCTTCGGCGAGTCCACCACAGGTACTATCTACGCGTTCGGTTATACACTGCTCGTCGGTGTAATTTCCAACTTCATCATGGGTATCTTCTTCTCAAGACTGATGCTCAGAAGTATTGCAGGTATCAAGCCTCTGCGCAAAAATTGGTTGTTTGGAGGTGCGAAAAATGAAAAATGATGTTCAGACAAAGACCGACGTTAAGATGACAGAACAGGAAATCAGCGAGAAGTTCAACCGCGGCAGAAAGATCATCGACTTTGTCGGCAGCAAGAAGATCTACTTCTGTGTTTCTCTCGGTATTATGCTGATTGGTATCATCTGCAACTTCATTTTCGGCACCACCCTTGACATTCAGTTCTCGGGCGGCGCGACCCTCACATTCAGCTACACCTCCGATGAGGAGCACCCCATCGACCAGAATGCCCTTCACGATTTTATCCAGGAAAAGACTACCGATAAGATCACGACCTCGTTCTCTGAGGATCTCATGGGCAACACAGGCAAGAACGTTTCCGTTCAGTTCTCGGGCAACGATTCGATCGAAACAGATATCCAGAAGAACCTCGAGAAGGATCTCCAGACCGAGTATCCCGACAACAACTTCATCACACTTGAGGCGAACTCTGTTGACGCTTCCATGGGCTTCAGCTTCCTGCTCAAGTGTCTCGCGGCGGTTGCTCTCGCGAGCGTACTCATGGTTCTCTATGTAACCATCAGATTCAAGAAGATCGGCGGTCTTTCCGCGGGTGTTATGGCTCTTGTAGCGCTGTTCCACGACGTAGCGATGATCTACTTCCTCTACGTTATCTTCCAGATGCCTATCGACTCCAACTTCATCGCGGTTGTACTGATGATCCTCGGTTACTCACTGAACGATACCATCGTAATTTACGACCGTGTCCGTGAGGAGAAGAAGCTCATCGGCAGAAGAGCAGACGTCGGCACCGTATTCAACGTTGCCACCACAAAGACGCTCAAGCGTACTATCATGACCTCTGTCACCACTCTGACAGCGATTCTGACCGTATATGTCCTCGCGACTATCTTCAACATTTCCTCGGTAAAGGGCTTTGCTCTTCCGATGATGATCGGCGTAGTTTCGGGTTGTTATTCATCAATCTGCATTGCCGGTCCTCTGTGGGTTATGTGGCAGAACCGCAAGGCAAAGAAAAAGGCTGCGAAATAACAGCTTACAGCTTAAAATTTCAGGAGAGGCTTGTTGTCAAGTCTCTCCTTTTTCATTATGATACCTCATAAAATATTTTCAACAAACGGGTACTCGCTGTCCTTTATGGAAGCGAGCGCCTTTTTTGCTTTTTCGCTCTCCGAGAAGTACATCGACGGATTTCCGCTCTCGATATACGACTTCATCTGCGACAGACTGAAGCCTATTCCGTCGACGTAATCGTGGATCAGCAGCGCGTCAATGCCGTGAGCGCTGTCCGCCCAGTCGCCGTTAAGCTCAGTACACTGAGCGAGCGCGTTTTCAAAATCATCGCGCAGCATATATCCGTCGATATCATCAATCGTTTGAGTGTAACCGTCAACGCTTCCGCTGATGTACGACGTTTCGGCAATTGCGCCGACGACGCAGATCAGGAGCAGGACAACAGAGATTATTATCCGCTTCATGATACCTCCTTCTCGATCAGGTTGTATTTTCCGTTGCCGTCAAGCGTAAGGATAAATACGTCGCTGAGCTTCTTATTATTCGATTTTAGAATATTATCTACCTGCTCACGGCTGCCGCTGCACAGCTCGAGCCTGTCGTCGAGCACCTCGCCGTCGCAAACGACCACGGCTTCCAGCTTGTTGTCCTCAATCGCGACTCCCAGATCCTGTGCGGTCGGAACACGGTTCTGCGGCTTTTCAAGCACGCTGATAGAGCCGTTTGTCTCTACGATGCAATACTGAACCTCGTCGATGCTGAAAATATTCTGCTGCCTGAGCTGCGCGAACAGATCCTCCGCAGTCATTCTCAGGCGTTTGAGCTGCTTTTGTAAGAGTTTTCCGTCCTCGATCACCACGACGGGATTGCCGCAGATCATTTTTCTGAACAGGCGGCTTTTCATCATCAGCGCGCTCGCCGCGATTTCGAGCGACACAAGTACCAGCACGGGAATCACTCCGCTCAGAAGCGGCTGCGAGGTATTCTGCATCGGAAGCGAGGCAATATCCGACACCACGAGAGTCACCACAAGCTCACTAGGCTGCATATCGCTTATCTGCCGCTTGCCCATAAGCCGTATCGCTAGAATAATGAATACGTAAAGAATCACCGTTCGTAAAATTGAAATAATCATTGTATCACCAAGCCTATTATCTGCCAAATTGCCCTGTATATTCGCGGCTTTTTTGCTTAGGTTAATAATGGTGATTACATGAATTATTCTATAAACGAAATAAAACTCGACCTGCAGGCTCAGTTCGACAATTCCGCCGACCTCAGTGTGCGGGTGTTTACACTTAAATCCGTTTTGAGGATTCAGGCTGCCGTGATTACAATGGAAGGTCTTGTCGATAAGGAACAGCTTTCCCAGAGCGTACTAAATCCGCTTCTGAGCTTTGATTACGGCACAAAGGACTCTGCCGCCGTGTCAGATACGGTTTTTTCATCGGTAATGGCTTCCTCCGATGTAATCAAGCTCAGCTGTGCTGACGAAATCGTGACCTACATCACCTCGGGCTTTGCCGTGCTTTTTGTTGACGGAGCGGACGAGCTTTACGCCGTCGGGGTTCAGGGCTACAGCTTCCGCGGAGTGAGCGAGCCTGAGAGCGAGGTAGTACAGCGCGGTTCACGCGAGGGCTTTACCGAGCCGCTGCGGGTAAATATGTCGATGATAAGGCGTCGGATGAAAACGCCCGACCTCAAATTTGAGCAGATGACTGTCGGTACGGACAGCAAAACCCAGCTCATGCTCTGTTACCTTCAATCTCAGGTTTCGCTCGACTTGCTCAACAAGCTGAAAAACCGACTGAACGACTGCAAACTTGAAACGGTTCTCGCGTCGGGCTACCTGTCTGAATATCTGGAGGACAAGGGCTCGGGAAGTCTGTTTTCGGGAGTGGGCATATCCGAACGTCCGGACACGGTCTGCGGCAAGCTGACCGAGGGCAGGATAGCTGTGATTGTCGACGGTACGCCTGCCGTGATGATCGTTCCTCACCTCTTTGTCGAGGAATTCCAGAGCGTCGACGACTACTCCAACCGCACCTACTACGCCGCTTTTATCCGTCTGATGAAGTACCTCTCGTTTTTTGTTTCGGTATTCCTGCCGGGGCTGTACGTCGCGCTTGCGCAGTTCCATCCGGAGTATTTTCCGACGTGGCTGCTGATAAACACCTCTGAATCCCTCGCAAAAACACCCTTTCCCGTGACGGTCGAGGTGCTTGCGATAACCGTGGTATACGAGATTATGAAGGAGGCTGGTCTGAGAATACCAAAATCTTTAGGACACGCGGTCAGCATTGTCGGCGCGCTGGTTATAGGCGACAGTGCGGTCAACGCGGGAATAATCAGCGCGTCAACTCTGATGGTCGTCGCAACTGCCGCGATATGCGGCTACGTCACCTCGCCGCTGTATCCGCCGATAATGATGCTGCGCCTGTTTTTTATCGTTGTCGGAGGTTTTACGGGGCTTTGGGGCATTACCCTCGCGACGGCGGTCGTGCTGATCGGAATGTGCGCCAAAACCTCCCTAGGTGTGCCTTACCTGTCGTCATTGTCGCCGTTTTCGCTCAGACGAATGCGCGACGTCTTTATCCGCGCGGACTGGAAGCGGCTTTCAAGACACACGATAAGGGTGCAGAAATTCCCCGAGACGGAGGTGCGCGATGCAGACAGAGGTTAAGTTTTCGTCCAAGCGTTTTCTGCTCGCGCTGCTGCTGTGCGCGTGCTCGGTAATTCTTTTACAGAATAATAATCTTTCGCCGAACGCCTCGTTCAGCTTCAACGCGATCTGTATCGCGTCGGGACTTGCAATCTGCTTTCTGTTCTTTTTGCCCTCTCTGATACTGAAAAAACGGACGGATTCTGACGTGCCGACTCTCGCGAGAAGATACACCCCGAAGCTGCGTATCCCGGTCGCGATATTTTATTCTCTGTATTTTGTTTATGGCGCGCTGTATTTCCTCCTGCCTTATATCGACATGTTCCACACCAAGTATTTTCCCGGAGTCACGCCCTGCCTTATAACCCTTCTGATGCTCATCTGCTGCGCGTATGCCGCCTGCAAGGGCGTAAACGTGATCTCGCGGTTCGGAATATTTCTGTTTCTGTTCGCTCTGCTGACAAATATCCTGATGTTCGGCGGCAGTCTTTCGGAGCTTGATTTAGGTCATTACGGCTTTGAATTCAGAGGCGACGTCAACTCGTTTGTACAGAATACGCTTTACTTTGTTACTCCGTCCTTTATCGCGGTGATTTTCGCCTGCTGTTCGGGCGTGACCCGGAATTTCCGTTTCCGGCAGCCTGTGTTCACGCTGATTTTTACGGGATTAAAGTACGCGGCGGTCATTTTCTTCGTCAGGTTTGCGCTCGGAGACTACGCAGGCAGACAGACCTATCCCGCCTTTGTTCTCTCGCGAGTAGCGCATTTCGGGCCGTTCGCGGGAATCGAGAGCTTTTATCTCGCGCTCGCCACAATGTCGGTGTTCATGATAATTTCTCTGTTTCTCTGCTGTATCTCGCGCGGCGCGTGCACCGAGGGCAACCGCAAGTGCGTGATTATTTTCACGGTAATAATTTTCGCGCTCTATGTGACGGCAACGTATATTAATTCTGTAAAAGAAATATTATCCAACCCGGTATTGCTGCTACTGCTGACCTTCGCGGCGGCGGTAATGCTGCCTGCGGCGTATATTTTTGTAGGGAGGAAGTCAAATGCGAAGGGCAATTAGCATATTATTAACTGTCGTGACTGTTATTTTTACGGGCTGCAGCAATTCGCGTCAGATAGAGACCGCCTCAATAATAAAAAATGTCAGCGTCGACCGCCGCGGCGGACAGGTGGTGTACACCTTTTACCGTCTGACAAGCGCTCAGAAGCCGTGGGGCATAGACGTTCCGGCGGACTCGTTTGAACAAGCGTGTGCGCTTGCAGGGGAAAAGTTTATCCCTAACCTGTCTCTTGCTAAGCTCGAGCTGCTCATGCTGAGTGAGGACGTGTACGAACAGGTTATGCAGGACGACGTGGACTATATATCGACCCAAGCCTCATTCTCGCCGATAGCCTACGTCACGATCTGCGACGACGGAGCGATAGACAGAATAAAGGAAACAAACAGGACGCAGACCTTGATAGAGGAGCAGTTGATTCTGATAAAGAAAAATAATCCGTCCGTAAATATAAATTACCTCTCGATTTTCAATAATTTTGCGAGAGAGGGAGAAGAAAGCTTCACTGTCCCGTATATTAGTTCTGAAAAAGAATTAAAAGTCAGCGAATTTAAGATCGACCGTGAGAAAATGAAAAAATTCTCTAAATAATTGTAAAAAATTTCATGAAAGGACTTTATCTCAGCCGCGTTTTGTTGTATAATATAACTTAATTGTATAGTGACTATTTATACCCATTTTTCGAAAGGCGGCGGCAGTATGTCTGAATTTTCAGTACCCCTGTCCGAGATAGTTGACAGACTCGGACTTGACAAGGTTTATATCGCGGACAACTATGAGCAAACCATGATTTCCACAGTTGAAATCAACCGTCCCGGCTTGGAGCTGACGGGCTATTTCGAGTTCTTTGACAACAAGAGGATTCAGGTGCTCGGCAATACGGAGTTTGCCTATCTCGGACGCTTCGGCTCCGAGGCTCAGAAGATGGTAATCGAATCCATTTTCAGCTTCGGCCCGCCTGCGGTCATAATTTGCCGCCACATTGAACCGACAAATGTTATTCTCGAGAGCGCGAAGCTCCACAAGGTCTCGATTTTTGCCACTGATGAAAACACCTCCGATCTGACGGCTCGTCTGGTACAGTTTCTTAACCGCGAGCTCGCCCCGAGAATCACTCGCCACGGTGTGCTCGTCGAGGTCTACGGCGAAGGCTGTCTGCTGATAGGAGACAGCGGCGTAGGTAAGAGCGAAACCGCGATCGAGCTTATCAAGCGCGGTCACCGTCTTGTCGCGGACGACGCGGTAGAGATACTGCGCACGAATGTAAATACACTCATCGGTCAGTCGCCGCAGAATATCCGCCACTTCATAGAGCTGCGCGGCATAGGCATAATCAACGCGCGTCAGCTATTCGGCATGGGCGCAATCAAGACGCAGGAAAAAATCGACATGGTCGTCAGCCTTGAGCTGTGGGACAACACGAAGGTCTACGACCGCATGGGACTTGACAATGAGGTCATGCGCATTCTCGGCGTAGAGGTTCCGGCGCTGACGATACCCGTAAAGCCCGGCAGAAACTTAGCTGTTATCATCGAGGTCGCCGCCATGAACAACAGGCAGAAGAAGATGGGATATAACGCAGCTCAGGATCTGCTCGTTAATCTCGGCATGGATCTGTCGGCAATGCCGGCGCCCGGAAAAACCGTAGTAGATACTTGGGAATAAGCTGTAATAAGGAGAAATATGAACAGATCTGATATTATTTACGACCTGGCGGTGCTTCTCGGCTGTGAGGCTCTCAGAAACGAACCGCTCAACAGACACACCAGCTTCAAAATCGGCGGAAACGCCGACGTATACATAAAGGTCGGCACGCTCAGCAAGCTCAGCGCGATCCTTAAGGAATGCCGCGAGTCCGACGTTGATTACCTCATTCTGGGCAACGGCAGCAATGTTCTCGCTTCCGACGATGGCTTCCGCGGAGTCGTGATCAGACTCGACGGGGATTTCCGCAGGATATCGCTCGCTGACGACAACACGATCTACTGCGGCGCGGGCGCGAGTCTTGCCTCGCTGTGCAAATTTGCCCTGAAATGCGGACTCACCGGACTTGAATTCGGCTGGGGCATTCCCGGTTCGGTCGGCGGCGCGGTATTCATGAACGCGGGTGCCTATGGCGGCGAGATGAAGGACGTGGTTTACAGCGTTTCACACATCTCTCCGGACGGCGCGCTCGGCAGGATCGAGCGCGATGACCTTGAGCTCGGCTACCGCACGAGCGTTTACCGCGGAAACGGCTGTATCATCACGGGTGTCACGCTCAAAATGCAGAAGGGCGATCCCGGCGAGATACGCGCGAAGATGGACGATTTCCTCGGCAGAAGGAGCGACAAGCAGCCGCTTGACTATCCGAGCGCGGGCAGCGTTTTCAAGCGTCCCGAGGGCGCGTTCGCAGGCGCGCTGATCGAACAGTGCGGACTCAAGGGCAAGTGCCACGGCGACGCTCAGGTCAGCGAAAAGCACGCGGGATTTATTATCAACAAGGGCAGAGCGACCGCGCACGACGTTAAGTCGCTGATCCGCGAGGTTCAGACCGAGGTCGCCGAAAAAACAGGATATACGCTTGAATGTGAGTTAATTATTTTATAAAGGGTACCGTATGGAATTTGTAATTATTTCGGGTATGTCGGGCGCAGGAAAGACCTCCGCTCTCCATGTTCTGGAGGACATAGGCTACTATTGCGTTGACAATATCCCGTCATCATTGCTGCAAACCCTGTACAATCTTTGCCGCTCCTCTGCTGACGCCGGTATGAAGCGAGTCGCGGTCGTCGTCGATGTGCGCGGCAATGAGAATTATAAGCAAATGGCTGCCGAAATCGAGAATTTCAAGGACGATAATCAGGGAGTCAAGCTTCTGTTCCTTGACGCGAGAAACGATGTGCTGATTCTCCGTTACAAGGAAACGCGCAGAAAGCACCCGCTTGCCGACAGACTCAGAGAGGGTTCCGTGTCCGAGGCAGTGGATCTCGAGGAGCTGCTTCTGGCTCCGGTAAAAAAGCTCGCCGACTTCATGGTCGATTCCACAAACATGTCAAACAAGCAGCTCAGGGAGCGCGTGATGTCTATGTTTATGGAGGACACCTCGCAGGGGATAACGCTGACGTTCATGTCATTCGGCTTCAAGTACGGAATTCCGCTTGAGGCGGATACGGTTTTTGACGTGCGCTGTCTGCCGAATCCCTTCTATATTCCGGAGCTTAAGCCGCTTACGGGGCTGAACGGCGAGGTGTATGATTACGTCACCGGAAGCGAGGAAACAACGGGCTTTGTCAAGCATACTCTCAGACTGCTCGACTACGCCGTGCCGCTCTATCTCAGAGAGGGCAAAAGTGAGCTTGTGGTCGGAATCGGCTGCACAGGGGGAAAGCACCGCAGCGTTACCGTTGCGAGAATATTTGAAAATCACTTCCGCGAGCTGGGCTACCGCTGCGTTATCCAGCACCGCGATATCGATAAATAAGGTGTGAAATGTCTTTTTCGTCAGAAGTAAAAAAGGAGCTTTGCCGCGCCGAGAGCTTTGAACGCGACGTTCTGCGCGCGGAGCTGTACGGAATGCTGCTTTTCGGCAAAGTGTTCCGCGACAACCAAATAGTATTCACGACGGAAAGCTCCCACGCCGCGCGAAGGATAACCATGCTTCTTGAAAATCTCTTCATGCCGATCATCGAGAAGCAGACGGCTCTCCGACCAAAGTCCGACGAAATGAAGCTCTACCGGATCTCGCTTATCGACAGCGGAGAGTGCAAAAGAGTCTTTGAATCCTTCGGTCACGGTGCGGGCGAGGTCACGCTCCGCGTTAACCGCGCGAATGTATCGAGCGACGAGCAGTCGGCGGCGTTTGTCAGAGGAGCGTTTCTCAGCTGCGGCTCTGTTTCTGACCCGATGAAAAGCTATCACGCGGAGTTTTGTGTTCCTCACAAGAACCTCGCCTCCGATCTGAGCAATATTCTCCGCGAGGTCACAGAGTGCAGGTTTACGCCTAAAACAGTCCTTCGCGGCGGAAATTACGTCGTCTATTTCAAGGGCAGCGAGCAGATCTGCGATTTGCTCACCTACACGGGAGCGCCGCTGCAGGCGATGGAGATCATGGGCACCAAGGCAGTCAAGCAGGTGCGCAACAACATCAACCGCTCTGTCAACGGAGAGGTTGCAAATATCAGAAAAGTCGCTTCGGCAGCCACAAAGCAGCTTGAAGCTATCAATAAAATCAAACGTACAAGGGGACTTGAGAGCCTGCCCGACGACCTCAGGGAGATCGCTGTTCTCAGGCTCGAGAACCCCGAGATGTCGCTGCGCGATCTGGGCGCGAATTTATCGACTCCGATAAGCCGCAGCGGAGCCAATCACAGAATGCAGCGCCTGATGGATTACGCGGGCGCCGGGGAGGACAAGCATGGATAAGAATATGACCTTTGAGGAGGCAAACCGCGCGCTTGAGGAGACCGTCAGTAAGCTCGAGGATAAATCGATCTCACTCGACGAGAGCATGGCGCTGTATGCCGAGGCATGCGAGCTGCTCGCTTTCTGTGTGAAGTCTCTCGACAGCTACAAGGGCAAAATCATGGATATCCACAAGATATATATTGAGAAGAAGGGTGAGGAGCAATGAAAAACGATTACGCAAAGCTTACAGAGACTGAGCTGTACGGTTTTTTGCCGTCTCTCAACTGCCGCGAGAGAGTGTTGATCGAAGCAATGAAGTACAGCCTTGAGGCAGGCGGAAAGCGTGTGAGGCCTAAGCTTGTGTTTGAGTTTTCAAGGCTTTGCGGCGGAAGCGACGACGCTGCTGCGCCGTTTGCATGCGCCGTGGAGATGGTTCACACCTACTCGCTGATTCATGATGATTTACCGTGCATGGACGACGACGACCTGCGCCGCGGAAAGCCCTCGAATCATAAGGTTTACGGAGAGGATATCGCGCTTCTGGCAGGCGACGCGCTTCTGACGCTCGCCTTTGAGACGATATCGGGCGACAGAGCGGCGGTACTCGCGGGCGACAGGGCGTGCAGACTTGCCGCAAAGACCCTTGCTTCCTACGCGGGCGCGAACGGAATGGTCGGCGGACAGGTCATTGACCTCAAGAGCGAGAACACAAACGCTCCTCTCGAGGTTCTGCGCGAAATGGACTACAAAAAGACGGCATGTCTTATCAAGGCGGCGTGCGAGCTGGGATGTATCGCGGCGAATGCGGACGACGAGCAGCTCGAGGCGGCGTCGCTCTACGGAGAATGCGTCGGAATAGCGTTCCAGATACAGGACGATATTCTCGACCGCACATCAACCGACGCGGAGCTTGGAAAGCCCGTGGGCAGCGATATGGAGAACAGCAAATCGACCTATGTTTCGCTGCTCGGAATCGAGCGCTGCCGCGAGCTGGTGGACGAGCTTACAAAACAGGCGCTTGAGGCGCTCGAGACGTTCGGCGCGGATACCGCGGAGCTCAGAGACTTTGCGCTCAGTCTAGCAAAGAGGACAAACTGATTCCTCTGACTAATTAAAGGGAAAGAATAAAATGGGAGAGTATAAAATCCTTCCGGCGATACACTCCCCGAAGGACGTAAAGCGGCTTTCCGAGGATGAGATTCCTCAGCTTTGCGCGGAAATCAGGGAGAAACTCGTCGAGGTCGTATCTGTCAACGGGGGTCATCTGTCGCCGAATCTCGGCGTGGTTGAGCTGACAGTCGCGCTTCACCGCAGCTTCCGCTTTCCGAAGGACAGCATTGTGTGGGACGTCGGCCACCAGAGCTACACCCACAAGCTGCTCACGGGCAGATACGATAAATTTGACACATTACGGCTCAAGGACGGAATTTCGGGCTTCCCGAAAACCGAGGAGAGCATTTACGACGATTTTAATACAGGCCACAGCAGCACCTCTATCTCGGCGGCGTTCGGAATTGCCAACGCCAAGCTGCTCAGCGGCGACAACAGCCACACCATAGCCGTTATCGGCGACGGCTCATTCACGGGCGGTCTCGCGTTCGAGGCGGTCAACAACGCCGGACGCTTCAACAAAAATTTCATAGTTATCCTCAACGACAACAAGATGTCTATCTCAAAGAACGTCGGAGCCTTTCCGCGTTATCTGACCACAGTGAGGATACAGCCGTGGTATATCCGGGTCAAGCGCGGTACAGAGAAGGTTCTCTCGAAGATACCGCTTGTCGGCAGGCTGATGCGCGGTGTTCTGCGCCGCAGCAAATCGAGAATCAAGAATATGGTGTACAAAAACACGCTGTTCGACGATTTCGGCTTTACCTACATCGGTCCTATCGACGGTCACAATGTTGAAGAGCTCGAGAACGCGTTCAGCGTCGCCAAGAAAGAGAACAAGGCTGTACTTATTCACGTCGTCACCAAAAAGGGCAAGGGCTATCAGCCGGCGGAAAAGAGTCCGGGTGAGTTCCACGGCATCGGCAAATTCGACATCGATTCCGGCGAGCCGCTTTCCAGCCACAAGGGCTTTTCGGCTGTGTTCGGCAAGACGCTCTGTGAGTTCGCAGAGGACGACTCAAAAATCTGCGCTATCACCGCGGCTATGACCGGCGGCACCGGGCTTACGGACTTTTCAAAGCTGTATAAGAACCGCTTCTTTGACGTGGGAATAGCCGAGGAGCATGCGGTCACCTTTGGCTGCGGACTCGCTTCTAAGGGCATGCGGCCGGTGTTCGCGGTGTATTCGACCTTTTTGCAGCGAGCCTACGACCAGCTTATCCACGACGCGGCGCTCGGCAACAATCACCTTGTGCTCGCGGTTGACCGCGCCGGTATCGTAGGAAGCGACGGAGAGACCCACCAGGGAGTTTTCGACGTTTCTATGCTCAATTCGATTCCCGGAGCGACAATTTACTCACCGACATATTTTGACGGCCTGAAATCCTCGCTGAAATCGGCTATCTACGTTGACGGCGGACTTGTTTCCGTCCGTTATCCGCGAGGCGGAGAGCTTTTCCGCCCGGAGGATTACACTCACGAGAGCGTTGATTTTGACATTTACGGCAGCGAGGACTGCGAT
>NZ_JAHLQB010000111.1 GCF_018918205.1 Lachnoclostridium sp. MSJ-17
TTACAACGGCGACAACGCTCTCCTCAACTATGAGTCCGAGGACGAGACCTTCGATGTAACTCTCCGCCTTGATCTCACAGGCTGGGATACCATCAAGAAGACCGGCGCTAAGATCACCGTTTTAGTTGAAGCTAATGAGGACTAATAAGCTTAATAATCTGTATTTAAGCTATACCTGCAAATTAATTTAATCACAAAGGCAATGATTGAGCAATGCTTGGTCATTGCCTTTTTGCGTGCGCGGATTTGGGCTTGCATTTATCATGGTAATGTGTTACAATATACACAATTATGATATTTGGAGGTATTTGTTTTGAAAAAACCCAATAAAAAAGAAACCGTAAATCTTTTCTTTTCCGCTTTTCTGATTCTCGCGTTCATCGTCTGCGCGCATTTCTTCACACAGTTCACCGCTAACCTCGACGCCACTCTCGGCACCGTAATCAATATCTGCATCTACGCGGTATTCGGTCTGTTGGTGTTCTATGCGACAAGAGTCGGCGACGGCAAGCCCGTCAAGCGTTTTTCACCCGTTACCCTGATCGTGATGGTTCTTCCCTCGCTCTACATCATGGTAGCGTCTGTCGCAAAGTTCATGCCCCTCAACAACATCTTCGCGGGCAGCGGCGGCACCGTCAGCATCATCACGGCTCTTGCGGCTATCGCGTTCGGCTACGGAATTCCCTACACCTTCTTCAGCGGCTTTGAGCTCGCCGGGGAAAACGAGGAGGACACAACTCCCGAGGTACTTGAGGGCGGCGTAGAAGCCGACATTCTCGAGAGTGAGAGCGCTGAGGAACCTGTTGAAGTCACAGAGGAAACTCCCGAGGAGACCCTTGAGGCAGCCGAGGAAACCGCTGATCCCGTTGAGGAAGCAACAGAGGAATAATTTTCAGTTTTTTTTGAGCGGGCAGACGTCCGCTCTTTTCCTTTTGCGCGGCGCAGGGTCTTGTTATTGATACAAAAACGTGGTATAATATAATTTAACGCCGCAAAGTTATTCGCGGCAGCAGTATTATATTGAAAAGAGGAAGAAATATGGGATGCAATCATGATTGCAGCAGCTGCAGCCAAAGCTGCGGCGGAGAGCAGGATTTACACGAGCCGCTTAATCAGTACAGCACCGTTAAGCACGTCATCGGCGTTGTTTCGGGCAAGGGCGGCGTAGGCAAGAGCATGGTGACCTCGCAGCTTGCCGTTGCCATGAACCGCAGAGGGTTCAAAACCGCGATTCTCGACGCGGATATCACGGGTCCGTCAATACCCAAGGCGTTCGGAGTTCACGAGAAGGCAAAGGGCAGCGACCTCGGAATCCTGCCCGCGATTACGGAGACAGGCATCGAGCTTATGTCGATAAACCTCCTCCTCAAAGAAGAGACCGACCCCGTTGTATGGCGTTCGCCGATGATCGTCGGCACTCTCAAGCAGTTCTGGACGGACGTGCTTTGGAACGACGTTGACTATATGTTCGTCGATATGCCTCCGGGAACAGGAGATATCCCGCTGACGGTTTTCCAGAGCCTGCCGCTTGACGGAATCATCGTCGTAGCTTCTCCGCAGGAGCTTGTTTCGATGATAGTCGAAAAGGCGGTCAAGATGGCTGAGATGATGAATGTGCCGCTGCTCGGTCTTGTTGAGAACATGAGCTACTTTGTATGCCCCGACTGCGGAAAGAAACACTCCGTATTCGGCGACAGCCACATCGACGAGATCGCCGCTAACCACGACACGCGCGTTCTCGCGAAGCTCCCGATAGACCCCGACCTCGCCGCTAAGACTGACGCGGGTCAGGCGGAGGCTTATGAGGGCGATTACCTCAGCGAAGCCGCGGCTTTTTTGCAGACTCTCTGAAATGAATCGATTATTAAGAAAGACCTGAATCCTTAGGTCTTTCTTTTTTTAAAAAATTAAAAATTTTAAGCTTAATTTAAGCTTCATTGACTACACTTAAATCACCCTAAAGATTAATTCGGCAAAGGAGTGCAGAACATGAAGAACAAAAGAGCATTTATAGCAGCAATTCTTTCGGCGATGCTGGTTACGGCAGGCTTTCCGGTTGCAGCTTCTGCGGCTGAGAACGAGGTGCTGCTCGGCGACGTTGACGGCAACGGCGTAGTTAATGTCGTTGACGCGACTCTGGTTCAGATGATAGCGGCTGAAATGACGACCGTGTCTGACGAGCGCATGAAGGCGGCTGATGTTGACGGCAACGGCGACGTCAATGTAGTTGACGCGACTCTTATCCAGCAGTACGCGGCGGAGATCGAGACGGGCTACAAGATCGGCAAACCGATTGAAACCGAACAGCCGACAACACAGGCGGCGACTACAGAGGTTCCAACGCAGGCGCCGACTACAACCGCTGAGGTCACAACAGAGCCTGCAGAACCTGCAACTGAGCCGGTTGAAACAACCACGGCGGCACCCGCCACAGAGCCTGTAGAAACGACTACCGCGGCTCTTTCAACCACAGTTGAACCCGCAACGACTGTTGAACCCACCACCACCGCCGTCAACGAGGACGCATGGAAGGAAAACACCGGAGTTATTACCCTCAGCAACGACGGCATCACCGTAACAGGCGAGGGTATTGAGGTCGTCGGCAACATTGTTTACATCACAGAGGGCGGCGACTGGGAGGTCGTGGGAACCTGCGACGACGGCATGATCTATGTCAACACAGGCGAGGAAAAGGACGTCAACGACAAGGTCAAGCTCAGACTCAGCGGCATGAGCCTGACAAACACCAACGGCCCCGCGATATACTTTGACCGCTGCAAGAAGGCGTTCATCACCCTCGAGAGCGGCACGACAAACACGATCACCGACAGCGCGGCCTATGCCGAGACCTATACCGGCGCAAAGGGCGCGATCCACAGCGACGATTCGCTCGAAATCAAGGGCAAGGGCACCCTCGTTGTAAACGGCAACTACAAGCACGGCATCTCGTCCTCGGACGACATCGTCATCGAGAACGGCGTATTTGATATCACCTCCGTCAAGGACGGCATTCACGCGAACGACTATGTGACCCTCGACGGCAAGAACATCAGCCTCACCGTAAACGCTCAGGGCGACGGAATCGAGTCTGAGGGCTACCTCACCGTTGACAAGGCGACGCTGAACCTCTCGGGCGGCGGAAAGGGTCTTAACGCGGCAGACTACATCACACTCACAAGCGGCACCTTCGTCATTGACACGACCGACGACTGTATCAACAGCAACGCGGCAGTGACTATCGACGGCGGCAGCTATGACCTGAAATCAGGCGACGACGGCATTACAGGTCTGACTATCGATATCAACGGCGGCGCCTTTGAGATAGAGACCACAGGCAAGGGTATAAACGGCGACAGCACAATCAATCTCAACGCCGACACAACCTATGTCATCAACTCGACAGACGACTGCATCAACGGCAACGCGGACGTTAATATCGCCGCGGGTACATACGACCTCACCTCGGGCGACGAGGCGATCACCGGCGATACAATCAACATCAGCGGCGGCGTATTCACCGTCAAGACCACCGGAAAGGGCGTTAAGGCGACCACAGACATGACAATCACGGGCGGAGAGTTCACTCTCAATTCCACCGACGACGCGGTTCATTCAAACGGCAATATTACGATCAAGAACGGCACATTTGACATCACCTCCGGCGACGACGGCGTTCACGCGGACACGACCCTCACCATTGAGGACGGCACGATCACCGTCAACAAGAGCTACGAGGGACTCGAGGCAAACGACATCATCATCAGCGGCGGCACGATTTTCGTAACCGCTTCCGACGACGGCATCAACTCCGCGGGAGGTCAGGATCAGAGCTCTCAGGGCGGCAGACCCGGTCAGAACAACTTCCAGCCCGGCGGCTCGTCCTCGAACAGCAGCATTAATATCAACGGCGGTTATGTATTCGTAGTCGCTTCGGGCGACGGCGTCGATTCAAACGGCGCGCTCAGCTTCAACGGCGGCACAACGATAGTTCAGGGTCCGTCAACCGGCGGCAACTTCGCGATTGACGCGGACGGCACAGTCGGCTTCAACGGCGGCACGGTAATGGCGATCTGCTCCTCAAACGCAATGTGGGAGGATATCAACGGCAAGCTCGGCAACGCGGTTTACACCAAGTCGGCAGGCAGCGTATCGAGCGGCAGTGTTATCGCCGTGACCGACGCGAGCGGAAACGTTCTCTCGGCTGTAAAGAGCAGGCTCTCGGGCAATGTCGGCGTGCTCTACTACAACGGCAGCGTCAGCAGTCTTACAAGCTGCAAGTCGGTAACAGGCGGCAGCTACAGCGGCACCTTTGATTCCTTCGGCTACGCTGAGGGCGGCACGATCAGCGGCGGCACCTCGGTGACCCTCGGACAGAGCAGCTCAGGCGGCTATCAGCCCGGACAGCCCGGAGGTCCCGGCGGACGCTGGTAATAAACGGTTTATGGGGTATTATTTTAATATAATCACAGAGAAAGCAGGGCTTCGGCTCTGCTTTTTCTGTTTAAAAATTCTCTTTGATATTTCTTACAAAAATTGTTATCGTTATTCGTCATATTGTACACTTGATAAATTTTTTTTAACCTATATAATTAAAATAGGGATAAATAAGCTTTTGGAGTAAAAGCTTATCCATTTTTCCGCGCTGTCTTTTGCGCGGAGGAGATACACACAGGCACATTTAGAAGTAATTTTTATGGAAAGGAAGTTTTGAAAATGCACAAGAAATCTATTTCGATCCTGCTCTGTCTTGCCTTGCTGCTCAGCGCGATCGTGTTTGCGATTCCGGCAAACGCGGTTACCGTTGATACGGATAAGGTCGGAAAGAGCTCCATTGAAAGTGCTGACGATTTCTCATGGGATAACGTCAATATGTACTTTCTCTTAACCGACCGTTTCTGCAACGGAAACACCTCGAACGACCACTCCTACGGAAGAGCTCTGGACGCTAACGGTCAGCCTCTCTCGGGCTGGAACACCGCTCCCGGTACCTTCCACGGCGGCGACTTCGCGGGTATCACAAAGAAAATCAACGAGGGTTACTTCGATGATATGGGCGTTAACGCGATTTGGATCTCCGCTCCCTACGAGCAGATCCACGGCTACGTTACCTCCGGCGGAGATACCAGCCCGGCGCACTTCGCGCACTATTCATACCACGGCTACTACGTGCTCGACTACACTGAGACCGACGCGAACTTCGGTACAAAGGCTGAGTTCAAGACGATGGTAGACACCGCCCACAAGCACGGTATCCGCGTAGTTATGGATATCGTTATGAACCACGCGGGCTACAACAACCTGCTCGACATGGAGGAGTACGGCTACGGTACTCTGAAATCCGGATATAAGAATTATTTATACCAGCTGACCAACGCTAACGACTTCCATTCATGCATCGACTATGAGTCAAGCGCCAGCGACTGGGGCAAATGGTGGGGTCCCAAGTGGATCCGCAGCGGTCTGCCCGGATATGAGAAGGGCGGCGGCGAGGTAACAGGTATGCTCGCCGGACTTCCCGACTTCCGCACCGAGTCCACCGAGTCCGTTTCCGTTCCGACCTTCCTGCAGACCAAGTGGCAGAAGGAAGGTACCCTCAGCCAGAAGCTCAGCAAGTACGGCAGCAGCGGCAGAGTTAACGATTATCTCACCACATGGCTCGCCGAGTGGGTTGAGGAATACGGCGTCGACGGCTTCCGCTGCGACACAGCCAAGCACGTTGAAATGGATTCGTGGGTCAAGCTCAAGAACAAGTGCGTTGCGGCGCTCAAAAAGTGGAGACAGAAAAATCCCTCGGCTGAGGGCGCAAACTGGGACGAGGACTTCTGGATGACAGGCGAGCACTGGGGTCACGGCCTCGGCAAGGACGGCTACTTCACCAGCGGCGCGTTTGACTCCATGATCAACTTCTCGATCACAGGTCAGGTATCTGCTAATCCCGGCGGTCTCGGCGCCCCCGAAACAATGGAGGGAATGTACTCCAAGTACGCCGGCGATATCAACAGCGATCCCAACTACAACATGCTTACATACCTCTCCTCGCACGATACTGGTCTTGTAAGACAGAATCTTTTCTGGCAGGGTACGGCATTCCAGCTCCTGCCCGGCGGCATTCAGATCTTCTACGGCGATGAAACCGCGCGTCCGCTTGTTTCGGGCGTATCCGTAGGCGGCGACGGTCATGCTGTCAGAAGCGACATGAACTTCGGTCAGAACGCAGACCTTCTCGCTCACTGGCAGAAGGTCGGCAAGTTCCGCGCTAACCACGTCGCTGTAGGCGCGGGCAGCCACTCAATGATTTCCGCCTATAATTCATCAACAGGCTACACCTTCTCGCGTTCCTATATGGACGATAATGTTACAGACAGCGTTGTCTGCTGTATCGGCGCTCCCGCGAACTCTCAGATAGCGGTTGACGTTTCCTCCGTATTCGGCAACGGCAAAACCGTAACCAACGAATACGACGGCACTACCGCTGTTGTTACAAACGGCAAGGCTACCTTTAATTCCGGCAAGCAGGGCGTTATCCTTATCTCAGGCCCGCAGTCCACGATCAGCATGAGCCTCAAGGGCGGATACTCCTTCAAAACAGAAACCGAAACACTTACGGTAGCTCTCCGCGGCGCGGACTACGCTATGGTTTCCGTAAACGGCGGCGCTGAGTTCCGCGTAACAAACGGTCAGACCTTTGAGATCGGCGCGGGTATTCCCGTAGACTCCGCTATCGAGGTCACCATGACCGCGACAAACTCTGTGGAAACTCTTACAAAGTCCTTCACGTTCAATAAGAAGGACCCCAACGCGACAACCACGATTTACTTTGACGACTCTCAGCTCAACTGGGGCAACGTCAAGGCGTATGTTTATGACGAGAGCGGCGACGATGTTATCAAGAACGCCGCGTGGCCGGGCGAAGCGATGGAATACGACAGCACTTCGGGTCTGTATTTCTACGACGTGCCCGACGAGCTCGTTAACGGTCTTGTAATCTTCTGCGGTGACAGCGGCAGATACCCCGCTAACGGCGCGAAGGGTCTTGAGATCAAGGAAACCAACATGATCTTCAAGGCGGGCAACAGCTGGACGCCATACAATGGCGAACACGTTGAAAAGCCCACCGTGGATCCCAACAACACCGTGACCGTATACGTAAACGCTGCAAGCCTCGGCTACAGCACACCGAATATCTACTACTGGAGCAGTGCTACCGACAGCGGTCCCAAAAAGTGGCCGGGCATTGCCATGACCAAGTACAAGGATACCATCTTCAAGGCTTCTTTCCCGAAGGAATACGATATGTGTATCTTCAACCAGAAAGGTAAGACAGACAACCTGAAAATCCCGGGCAACAACTACATCTTCGATAACGGAAATTGGTCGCCTTATGCCGACGCCGAGCAGCCGACAACACAGGCTCCCACTCAGGCTCCCACAACTCAGCCTGTCACCACCGTTACCGGAACAACGCTCATAGGCGACGCTGACCAGAACGGCACTATCAATGTCGTTGACGCTACCGAGATCCAGAAGCACCTTGTTGAGATGGTTCACCTCAGCGGCAACGCTCTCAAGGCTGCTGACGCTGACGGCGACGGCAACGTAAACATCAAGGACGTTACCGCTATCCAGTACTACGCGGCAGGCGATACCCAGCGCAGCGGAAACTGCGGCAAAAAAATGTAAACCAAAGAAAATTTACTAATTGACAAACGACGGCGGCTCAGTTGCGAGCCGCCGTTTTTGTATAAAAAATCAGGCTGCGGCAAAGTTTGTGATTTGCCGCAGCCTGTCTCTTTAGGTTGCCGAGTGTGTTGGCTCGTCAAAGAAGGTATCCCTTGCGTCGCGGAAAAAGAGAGTGACGCACCAGATAGCCGCGAGAGCCACGAGAATATAGATTATTCTGCTCACCACTCCGCTCTGACCGCCGCCGATGAAGCCGACGAGGTCGAACTGGAATATGCCGATGCTGCCCCAGTTGAGGCCGCCGATGATCAGCAGAGCGAGCGCGATTTTGTCAAGCATTTTCTTTCCTCCTTTTGGGCATACAATGCCGCAAAACTATTATGCGCGGAGGAAGAGCTTTTATTCATAAATAATCAAAAGCCGAGAATCACGAGCATTCCCGCGATGAAAAGTCCGAGAACGATCACCGCGATTCCGAGAATTCGGACGATTTTTACGGCTTTGATGATTTTAAATTTTTTTATCATGCCCTCTGTCGGGAACGGAAAAAGCAAAAGCATAAGCCCGAGGATAATGCAGCTGCCCGAGGCTACTACGGTGCCGAGCAGCCTGAGAAAGGACATGAGGAACAGTCCGACAGGTATGCCGAATACGCAGGCGGTATTGACTGCCGTAAAGAGCTTCGAGAATTTTTCGCATCTCTCATAAAAGCGGTTAGCCTTGATCTGGCAGTCGTCGCAGCAGTAGATCTCGTGATAGGTGATTTCCTTGCCGCAGTATTCGCATTGTTTCATTGCTTCCATCTCCTTTTATCGCATAAATATTGTACCACAGAGGCGGCAATATTGCAAGCGTGAGGTTGGCGAGCTGTTACTCGCAGTAGTTGCCGAGGAAGCTGAAATCAGGCATTTCCTCGCTTAATTGACTGAGCAGGTCGATCACGCTGTTGTCGCGGACGCTGCCGGTGAAGTCGAGATAGAAGATGTATTCGAACTTCCTCTCGGCGCTCGGACGGGACTCGATCTTTGTCAGGTTGAGCCCGAGCGAATTGAAGCGGCACAGCAGCCCGTAGAGCGAGCCTTCGACGTGCGGAAGCGAGAAGCATAGGCTGATTTTGTTGGCGTTTTCGGGAATGCAGAGCTTCTTCGAGATCACGATAAAGCGCGTGGTGTTGCGCTTGTCGTCCTGAAGGTGGTTGTCGAGGATTTTCAGACCGTATTCCTCAGCCGCCTTGTAGGGGCAGATTGCCGCCATGTTGAGCCGCTTTTCGCGGGCAATGTCGCGCGCGGCTACGGCGGTGTTGGCGCAGGACTGAGCCTCAAAACCGTGCTTTGCGATGTATGAAGTACACTGCGAGAGCGCCTGCGGGTGAGAGCGGACGATTTCGATGTCCTCTAGCTCAGATTGGCGCAGTCCGCCGAGGCAGTAGTCGATTTTCATGTCGAGCGCGCCGATGATGAAGAAGCGGTGCCTGAGTATCAGGTCGTAGACCGCGGAAACGGAGCCTGCCGTGGAGTTCTCGACGGGCAGCACGCCGTAGGTGACCTCGCCGCTTTGTACCGCTTCAAAAACGTCGTCAAAGGCGGGGTAGTTGCAAAGCTTTGCTTCGGGAAAGAGCTTGAGCGCCGCCTCGTGGGAATTCGCGCCCTTGATGCCCTGATAGGCTACGGTGATGTTCTCCGTGTCGAGAGTGTCCGACGCGTTCATTATCTCCGCTCTCAGCGCCGCTCCGCTGTGCACGAGGTTGTGCTGCAGCGAGCGCGAAAGCTCCATGATGTTTCCGTATAAAAGCCGCGCGTAGGCTCCGTACTCGCCGCCCATCTGCTGAATGCGGTCGAGGATTTCCTCCTCGCGTTTGCGGTTGAGTACGGGAATGCCGTTTGCCTGCTTGTAAAGCCCGACCTCCTTGGCGCAGTCCATGCGCCGCTTAAAGAGCTCAACCAGCTCCTTGTCTATAGCGTCGATATCGACGCGGATTTCGTCTAAATTTCTCATTTCCGGCTCCGTTAAAACAGATTTATCAATGCGATCGCCGCCGCCGCCTCGATGACGGATACGGCTCGCGGCACAATGCAGGGGTCATGTCTGCCGTGTATCTCAAGCTCGGTGTTTTCGCCTGTCCTTAGGTCGACCGAGCGCTGCTTTTGCGATATCGACGGCGTGGGCTTTATCGCCGCGCGGAAGATTATCGGCATGCCGTTCGATATTCCGCCGAGGATACCGCCGCAGTTGTTTGTTTCGGTGACGACCCTTCCGTCCTTCATGCGGAAGGGATCGTTTGCGGCCGAGCCGCGCATTTTCGAAAGCTCAAAGCCCGCGCCGAACTCAATTCCCTTTACCGCGGGAACGCCGAACACAGCCTTGGCTATCGCGCCCTCGATTCCGTCGAACATCGGCTCGCCGACTCCGACAGGCATGCCTGTCACGGCGCATTCGATAACGCCGCCGATGCTGTCCTGCTCAAGCCTTGCCGCTTCGACCTCAGCGCGCATCTTGTCCTCAACGCTGTTGTCGATAAGAGCGAAGGGCGAGAGGCTGAGGCGGTTCATCAGCTCGCCGCCGATCTCCGTCGGACAGAAGCGGCTGTCGTTTACAGAGCCGACCGAGGCAATATGGGCGGCGATTTTAACGCCGCGCTTTTCGAGGATCTGTCTGCAAACCGCTCCAGCGAAAACAATCGGAGCGGTGATCCTTCCCGAGAAGTGACCTCCGCCGCTGATATCGTTGCAGCCCTTGTATTTCACATACGCCGTGTAGTCGCTGTGTGCGGGACGCGGTACAGAAAGCAGGTTGCCGTAGTCCGACGAGCGTGTGTTGGTGTTTTCAATAACGGCGCAGAGCGGAGCGCCTGTGAGGGTGTCGCCGAGCAGCCCCGAGAGGATCTTGGGCAGGTCGCTCTCCTTGCGGGGAGTGGCGGTCTTGTCCCTTCCCGGAGCGCGGCGCGCCATCTGTACAAGAACGGCGTCGAGGTCGATTTTCTCGCCCGCGGGAAGTCCGTCGATCACAACGCCTATGCCGCCGCCGTGACTCTCGCCGAACACCGAAATTTTTATTTTATCTCCGTATGCAGAGGACATGTTACACCTCCGATAACTCGGCGATGCCGCCGATTTTTGCAAAGTCATCGTAAAAGCCGGGGTAGCTCTTGTTAACGCTCAGAGCGTCGGTGCAGAGGATTTTTTTCGCCGCGCCCGATGCGCAGACTGCCGCCGACATTACTATTCTGTGGTCGCCGAAGCCCTCGGCAAAGCCGCCGTAGAGCCTGCCGGTTCCTGTTATCTCAAGTCCGTCGGGAAGCTCCCTGACCTTGCCGCCGAGGGAATTGATAAGCTGTGCCGTGGTTTTGAGTCTGTCGCTCTCCTTGATTCGCAGACGTTCCGCGTTGGTGATATGAGTCACGCCGTCTGCAAAGCACGCGCAGACCGCGAGGACCGGAACGAGGTCGGGAATCTGCGACGCGTCGATATCAATAGCGCTCATCGGCGACTTTTTTACACGTATCCTGTCGCCGTCCTGAATGACCTCCGCGCCGAATTCGCGCAGGAGAGCCGCTATACGCCTGTCGCCCTGAGAGGAGTCGATGTTGGCGTTCAGAACCTCTACGTCGCCCGAAACCGCGCCCGCGACAAGGAAAAACGCCGCCTGCGACCAGTCGCCGTCGGTGGTGTAGTCCGAGGGAACATATCGCTGTCTGCCGCGGATATGCCATCCGTTGTCGAGAATATCGACCTCGACGCCGAACTTCGCCATTGTGCGTATCGTCATGTTGATATACCCCGCGCTCTGAATGGGCGAGGTGAGAATAATGTCGCTGTCGCCCCTGAGAAGCGGAAGCGCGAACAGCAGTCCCGTTATGAACTGAGAGCTGACGCTGCCGGAAACGCGGTAAACGCCGCTCTTTAGCTGACCGCTGATTTTCAGCGGAAGCCCGCCCTCCGTTTCGAATGAAACGCCCTTTTCGGGGAGAACGTCGGCGTAAACTCCGAGCGGTCTTTCGGGCAGCCTGCCGCGGCCGAGAAATGTCGATTCAACTCCGCCTGCCGCCGCTACGGGTATCATAAATCGCAGGGTCGAGCCGCTCTCTCCGCAGTCGAGAGTCGCTGTTTTGTTTGAAAAAACGCCCGTGCCGTCAACGGTGAGCGTTTTGTTGTCGATTTTCGCGGTCGCGCCGAGAGCCTCAACGCAGCCGATAGTCGCGCGGATATCGTCCGAGAGGGCGATAGGAGATATGGTGCAGACGCCGCCCGAGAGAGCCGCGCAGATTATCGCGCGGTGAGCGTCGCTCTTTGACGGCGGCGCAAAAACTGTGCCGTTTGCCTTGAACGGCTTCATGGTTACATTCATATTTATACCCCGTTATTCGGCAGCGATGAATTCTTCGAGTTTGTCAAGCTCGATTTTCTGTGTGAAGCTGTCGCCGATTTCTCTGAGCAGTACAAGGTTAATCGAGTCGCCGGCGGATTTCTTGTCGGAGCGCGCGGCTTGTGCAAGCTCGGCGAAGGTGAAGCTTTCCGTTGTGGGCAGGCTGTATTTCTCACAGAGGGCGGCGATCCTGTCCGCCGAGCCCTGAGCGGTTATGCCGTGCTTTTCGCCCGCCTTCGCGAGCATTACCATGCCTATCGCCACAGCCATTCCGTGCGAAATGCCCGAGAAGTTATAAAGCTTCTCGATAGCGTGGCCGAGGGTGTGGCCGAAGTTGAGAAGCATTCTCTCGCCCTTTTCGCGTTCGTCGCGGCTGACAACGTCGCGCTTGATCGATACGCAGGTTTCGATAACGTCCTCAATGTGATCAAGGGCATTCTCGTTTTCAAGAAATTCAAAGAACCTCGCGTCCTTGATGCAGCCGTATTTGATGACCTCACCCATTCCGTCGGTGATAAATCGGTCGGGCAGAGTGTTCAGGGTGTCGGGGTCGATAAGAACGGCTATCGGCTGGTGAAACGCGCCGACGAGGTTCTTGCCCTGCGGCAGATCCACGCCCGTTTTGCCGCCGACGGAGGAGTCGACCTGAGCGAGAAGCGAGGTGGGAAGCTGTATGAAGTCGATACCGCGCAGGTATGTAGCCGCCGCAAAGCCTGCCATGTCGCCGCAGACGCCGCCGCCGAGAGCGACTATCAGATCCTTGCGCGTGATGTGTGCGTCCGCGAGGGTCTTGTACATATCGGAAACAGTGCCGAGGTGCTTGCTCGCCTCGCCCGCCTGAAAGACGTGGGTTGTGACCTCAATGCCCGCCGCTGAGAGCGAGTTCAGCACTTTCCATTTGTAGAGCGGAGCGACGTTGGTGTCGGTTACGAGGACGGCGCGTTCGGCGCGCGAGAGACTTTTGACATACTCTCCGGTCTTGTCGAGCAGTCCTCTTTCAATATATATATCGTACGGCTTGCCCGTACTGACGTGAACGGTTCTCATTGTTATTCTCCTAATTCCCGCTTGATCTCGTGTCCCTTTTCAAGCAGCTGTGCGAGCGTTTCGCGGTCGTTTTGTCTGATCGCGTTGTAAAGGCTGCCAAGGTTCCTGTTGAGCTCCTCAAGCTCCTCGAGCAGCGGCTCGCGGTTTTCGAGAAAGAGCTCGCTCCAGAGCTTTGAGTTGATGTTCGCAACACGCGACACGTCGCGGTAGCTGCCCGCGGAGAAGCCCTTGTGGTTCGGGCAGCACGGACTGAGCACATATGCGCAGGCGAGGACGTGCGGAAGCTGCGAAGTAAAGGCTATCATTCTGTCGTGCTCGTCGGGGTCGGACATTGTCACCCTGCCGAAGCCCATTTCGAGAGCGAGATCGGTGAGAGTTTTAACGCTTTTTTCATCGGCGCCGCAGGGAGTGATGATGAAGCTCGCGCCCTCGTAAAGAGCGCCGTCGCTGACCGCGTAGCCGTTCTTTTCCTTGCCCGCCATCGGGTGACTGCCGACAAAGACGAAGCCGTATTCCTCCGACAGAGCCTTGAGCTGCGGACAGATCGCGCGCTTTATGCCCGACGAGTCGGTGACTATCGCGCCTTTGCGTATATATTTTCCGTTTTCGCGGATATAGTCGACGCACGCCTGCGGGTACATGCAGAGAATGATCACGTCAGCTCTGCCAAGACTTTCGGCGGTGCCGATCTCGTCAATAGCGCCGTCGCTGAGAGCCTGACGCGCCGTTTCAGGTGTGCGGTTGATTCCGATAACATAGTGGCCGGTGTGGGACTTTATCGCCTTGCAGAAGCTTCCGCCGATGATTCCCAGACCGATTACTGCTATATTCATGTGTTGGAAAGCGCCTCCTTCAGCGCGAATACCTTCTTTGCAACCTTATCGAACTTCTCGGGTGTGAGCGACTGCGCGCCGTCCGAGAGGGCGTGAGGCGGGTCGTTGTGAACTTCAATGATAAGTCCGTCGGCGCCTGCCGCGACTGCCGCCATAGCGAGCGGCTCAACCAGCCAGCTCTTGCCCGAGGCGTGGCTCGGGTCGACGATAACGGGCAGGTGCGAGAGCTTCTTGATGATCGGGATAGCGGAAACGTCGAGGGTGTTGCGGGTGTAGGTCTCGTAGGTGCGGATACCTCTCTCGCAGAGCATGACCTTTGAGTTGCCGCCTGCCATGATGTACTCAGCGCTCATCAGCCATTCCTCGATAGTCGCGGAAAGTCCGCGCTTGAGCAGAATGGGCTTGTCGGTTTTGCCCAGCTCCTTGAGCAGCTCGAAGTTCTGCATATTTCTCGCGCCGACCTGAATGATGTCGACATTCTCGAACATATCGATGTGCGAGGTGCGCATGATCTCGGTGACGATGGGCAGTCCGGTAGCCTTACGCGCCGCCTTGAGAAGATCAAGACCCTCGGATTTTAATCCCTGAAACGCGTAGGGCGAGGTGCGCGGCTTGAACGCGCCGCCTCTGAGCAGGGTTGCGCCGGATTTCTTTACGTCCTGCGCGATCCCAACGATCTGTTCCTCGCTCTCGACAGAGCAGGGTCCCGCCATGATGTGCAGGCTGCCGTCGCCGATAGTCACAGTATCGCTGATTTTGATGACTGTGTTCTCGGGGTGGAACTTCCTGTTTGCCTTCTTGTACGGCTCCTGTACGCGGCGAACGCTCTCGACGATGTCCTGAGCCTCGATGTATTCGATATCTACCTGAGTTGTGTCGCCGATCAGACCGAGGACGGTGGAATGAACGCCGTCCCAGCGGTTGACGTTTACGCCGTAGTCGGAGGTGAGTATTGTGGTGAAGCCGATAACCTGTTCCGGGGTTACCGACGGTTTGAGTACAATGATCATAATAAAAATCCCTTTCTATATTTTTATCCCAATATTCCCGTGTAATATTTTATCACTTTAAATCGCTGTAGTCAAGACTGAAAGTGCTTTACCGCTTCCATTACGGCGTTTGTGGTCTGGATAGGCGTGTTTCTGCCCTTGACGGTGACGTCAGCCGCCGCCTTGTACAGAGGATACCGCTTGTTGTACAGCTCGGTCATCGCCTTGTTCTTGTCGGGACGCTGCAACAGCGGTCGCACCTTGTCGTTGCGCAGGCGGTATCGTATCCTCTCGAGCGGAACGTCGAGCAGGACGATTATGTCGCTGCCCTTGAACGCCTCAACGTTGCGCTCAAAGGTAAAGGCGCCGCCGCCCGAGGCGATGATGAGATTGCTTTTTTGAGCGAGCTCAAGGCAGACCTCGTGCTCAATATCGCGGAAGCCGTCCTCGCCGCGCTCGGCGAAGATATCGGAGATTTTTTTGCCGGTCTTTTTTTCGATGTAAGCGTCCATGTCGACGAAGCGTTTGCCGGTCTTGCGGGCGAGGTTCCTGCCGACGGTGGATTTGCCGCAGCCCATGAAGCCGCATAATACTATATTGTTCATATTTTACCTTTCAAGAAGCTCCTTCGCGGCGTCCAGACAGAGCCTGTCAATATCCGCCTTGTCGTAGGTCGAGCCGTCCCAGTGCTCATGCGCGACGACAGCCTGCCATACGAGCATTGACATGCCTCCCTCTGCCTTCGAGCCGTTCGCCTTGGCGCGCTTGACAAGGGCGGTCTCGTAGGGATTGTAGATCGCGTCGAAAACATTGGCGCACCTGCCGATCGCGCAGTTGTGTATCGGCTGAGCGTCGCAGTCCGGGTACATTCCGACGGGTGTGGCGTTTATCAGCACGTCGACGGTGCCGATGATCTGGTCGATAAGCCCGAAGCTGACCTGCGCGCCGGGGATTTTGCGGGTTATATCAAGACAGAGCAGACCTGCCTTGCCTACGCTCTCTCTGCGGACTGCGAACTCAAAGGGCTTGCCCATCAGCGCGATCTCGTAAGCCATAGTTCTCGCGACTCCGCCGCAGCCGAGGATCATTATCCTGCCGTCGAGCCTGATGCCCGCGGCGTCGATCGCCTTGAGGAAGCCGTCGGGGTCGGTGGTGAAGCCCTTTGCTTTTCCGTCACGGTTGAGGACGGTGTTCACGCTGCCGTACATCTCAGCCTTTTGGTCGAGCTCGTCGAGGAAGGGGATTATGCTTTGCTTGTGCGGGATCGTGATATTGTAGCCGTCGAGCTTTGAGAGAGACTGATGAAATTCTTTCTCCAGATTTTCGGGCGCGATATCGAGCTGAGTGTAGTCCGCGTCAACTCCCGATAGCTCAAAAAGGCGCTTGTGGATAAATGGCGACATGGTGTGACCTATGGGGTGACCTATGACGGCGTAATGCTTTGACATGAAAAAGTCCTCCGTTTCTCGCTGGAGAGCGCAACTAACAACCATAAACTAACAACTCTCCAAGGGTTTTCTATGCAAATTCCAGAAAAAATAAAAAAATTTTGAAATAGATATTGACAAAGAGTGATTTTATCAATAATATTGAAGTAGCAAATGATTTTGCTTGCAACCATTGTAGCACAAAACCTGTGCCTTTGTCCAGATTTTAATAATCTCAGGCACGAATTACTTTTAGGGAGGAATTTTATAATGGTATTGGAAAAAGTAAAGGCAATTCTTGCAGAGCAGTTTGACGTTGACGAGGAAAAGATCACCGTTGACACCGATCTTCAGGAGGACCTCGGCGCTGATTCACTTGACGTTGTAGACCTTCTCATGTCCATCGAGGACGAGTTCGAGGTTGAGGTTCCCGACGAGGAAATCGAGAACATCAAGACCGTAGGCGCACTTGTTTCCTACATCGAGGCTAATTCATAATTTGATCTCAGAAATCGGGGCAGGGTAACCTGCCCTCTTTTTTTGACCGCTTATTAGTGATTTTTTCCTAAAACTACTTGACAAACCGATATTTTCGGTGTAAAATATGACTCGTTAAACCGATGAGGAAGAGTGAGTAGGTCTTACCTCTACTCTCAAAGAGAGCCGCGGACGGTGAAATCGCGGCAGAGAATGTATGACTGAATGGACTTCCGAGGGCGAGCAGAAACGCGGGCGGTCGCGGGCGCAACGGCGGACGGACTAAGGACGGACGAGCTAAGGACGGCGACGGTATTTTACCGGACAGCGGCGGCACGCATAGTATGTGAGACGGAACAGGACTTTCCGTAACCAAAGGTCAGCGTATGAATGTACGCGTTAAGAGGGCGCGAAAGCGTCAAGCAGGGTGGCACCGCAGGATAATTACCTGTCCCGGCAATTGTCGGGGCAGTTTTATTTTTAAATATTTATTTTTGGAAGGAGAAATCCCTATGGCTGAAACAAAGATCCCCTATAAAATTTATCTGAAAGAAAACGAGATCCCCACGAAGTGGTACAACGTGCGCGCTGACATGAAGAATAAGCCCGCTCCGCTTCTCAATCCCGGAACCCTCAAGCCCATGACCGCAGAGGAGCTCGCTCCCGTATTCTGCGAAGAGCTTATCGCTCAGGAGCTCAACGACACCGACGCTTATATCGACATTCCCGAGGAGATTCAGGACTTCTATAAGATGTACCGTCCGTCTCCGCTTATCCGCGCTTACTTCCTCGAGAAGGCTCTCGACACTCCCGCGAAGATCTACTACAAGTTCGAGGGCAACAACACCAGCGGCAGCCACAAGCTCAACTCCGCTATCGCTCAGGCTTACTACGCCAAGAAGCAGGGACTCAAGGGCGTTACCACCGAGACCGGCGCAGGTCAGTGGGGCACGGCGCTCTCGATGGCTTGCTCATACTTTGACCTCGACTGCAAGGTTTACATGGTAAAGGTAAGCTACGAGCAGAAGCCCTTCCGCCGCGAGGTAATGCGCACCTACGGCGCGAGCGTCACTCCGTCGCCCTCCGATACGACTCAGATCGGAAAGAAAATCCTCGCCGAGCACCCCGGCACCACAGGCTCACTCGGCTGCGCTATCTCCGAGGCTGTTGAGGTTGCCGTAAGCACAGAGGGCTATCGCTATGTTCTCGGCAGCGTGCTCAACCAGGTTCTTCTCCACCAGAGCGTTATCGGTCTTGAGGCCAAGGCGGCTCTCGACAAGTACGGCGTAAAGCCCGACATCATCATCGGCTGCGCAGGCGGCGGCTCCAACCTCGGCGGACTTATCGCTCCCTTCATGGGCGAGAAGCTCAGAGGTGAGGCTGATTACCGCATTGTCGCCGTTGAGCCCGCGTCCTGCCCGAGTTTCACACGCGGCAAGTTTGCCTATGACTTCTGCGATACAGGCATGGTTTGCCCGCTCGCGAAGATGTACACCCTCGGCTCAGGCTTCATTCCTTCCGCAAACCACGCCGGCGGTCTCCGCTATCACGGCATGAGCTCGACTCTTTCGCAGC
The DNA here is from genome assembly GCF_018918205.1 of Lachnoclostridium sp. MSJ-17. Classification (GTDB taxonomy): domain Bacteria; phylum Bacillota; class Clostridia; order Oscillospirales; family Acutalibacteraceae; genus Ruminococcoides. Next base: position 18,391 of record NZ_JAHLQB010000111.1, read on the forward strand.
TCTATCACGACGGTCTTATGGAGGCTACCTCCGTTGAGCAGACCGCGGTATTCGAGGCGGCTGAGAAGTTCGCGCGCGTTGAGGGTATCCTTCCCGCTCCCGAGAGCAGCCACGCTATCCGCGTCGCTATCGACGAGGCGCTCAAGTGTAAGGAGACAGGCGAGGAAAAGACTATTCTCTTCGGTCTGACAGGCACAGGCTACTTCGATATGGTCGCTTACGAGAAGTACAACGACGGCGTAATGACCGACTACATTCCCACTGACGAGGACCTCGAAAAGGGCTTCGCGGGACTTCCCAAGGTTGACCTTTAATTTAATAACCGCATAACAAAGGAGAGGCCGGAAATCCGGTCTCTCCTTAAGTTTTATTTAAATGTTATTGTTTTTCCGCTTGATAGGTATGATGTGACATAGCTGCCGTTCCTGTCGACGCCGCGCACCGTGTAGGTATAGGTGCCGCCTTTTCTCACGTCAGTGTCGAGGTACGAGGTGCCCGTCACAGTGCCCATCGACGTCCAGCCGCCCTTGCTGTTCTTATAGAATACCTTGTAGCCGTAAACGCCGTTCATGCTGTTCCAGCTGATCCTGACGCCGGTGGATTCGTTCGAGAGGTTGAATACAGGGTAGTTGACCGCGCCGTAGGAGTATGTATATACCCAGCCTGTATTGTTGTAGCCGCTTGTGAATTTGCCGTTTGCGTCAATACAGCGGACGGTGTAGGTGTAGGTTCCGCCGTTTCTTACGTCGGTGTCGAGGTAGGAGTTGGTCGTGACGTTGTCCATGCCCTTCCAGCCCGAGGAGCCCTTGTAAAAGACTCTGTAGCCGTATGCGCCGTTGACCTTGTTCCACATGATTTTAACACCCTGAGCGGTGCTCTCAAAGCCCGTTATCTGCGGAGTGTCGAGCTGCTTGGGCTGATAGGTGTAAGTCCAGCCTGTGTTATTGTAGCCGCTTGCGAAATTGCCGTTCTGATCAATGCAGCGGACTGTGTAGGTGTAGGTACCGCCGACTCTGACGTCCTCGTCGGTATAGGTGTTGGTCGTGACGTTGTCCATGCCCTTCCAGCCCGAGGAGCCCTTGTAAAAGACTCTGTAGCCGTAAGCGCCGTTTGATTTGCTCCATGTGATCTTGACGCCGCTGTCGGTGCTCTCAAAGCCGGTGATCTGCGGAGTCGCGAGCTGAGGAACCTGATAGTTGTAGGTGTAAGTCCAGCCTGTGTTGTTGTAGGAGCTTGTGAAATTGCCGTTTGCGTCTATGCAGCGGACGGTGTAGGTGTAGGTGCCGCCGTTGCGGACATCATCGTCGATGAAGGTCGTGCTTGTGGTGTTGCCCATAGCCTTCCAGCCCGAGGAGCCTTTGTAGAATGCTCTGTAACCGTAAGCTCCGTCGACTTTGGCGATAGAAATCTCAACGCCCTGAGCGGTGCTCTTGAAGCCGGAGATCTGCGGAGTAGCGAGAACCTTCGGCTCGAGGTAGCTCACGCCGGTGCCGTTGTTGACCTCGACGCGGTAGGATTGTTTGATTCCGTTCGACGAGGCGACTGTGACGGTAGTGCTGCCGGTTTTTTTGGCGGTGATCCTGCCGTAGGAGTCTACAGAAGCGATGCTGCTGTTCGCGGAAGAATATGAGAAGCTTTCGACTGCGTTTACGGGACGTACATCGGGCACGATCTTGTACGCGGTGCCGACTCCCATTGAAACTCCGTCCTTCTCGAGATAGAACTTTGTCAGCGATGAGGGCGAGGTGTAGTTGGAGCCCTTGTTCGGCGCGTTGATGCCGTAGGTGCAGTTGTAGGTCAGGTTGCTCGAAACGTCGCCTGAATTGCTGTTTGATGAAACGTAGATTCCCGTGCCGGAGCAGCTGCGGACGCGGTTCCACTTGATCTTGTCAGCCTTCGACGACCAGAGCAGAGTAATTCCCTCACTCTTGGCTGAGGTGACGTAGTTGTCGGTAATGCTGCCGATAGTCGTTGTATAAGCGCCCATGCCGTACTTGCCGGGCGAGATGATGTCGTTGTAGTTTATCGTGCCGACCTTGCATGAGTCGATCTGAATGCCGTTGACCTCGGCGTTCTTGATCGTGTTGTACTCAATGCCGTCGGCCTGAGCGTTGTCGCGGAGAACGATTCCGTAGTAGTTAGCCGACTTGACGGTGTTCTTTGAGCAGAGTATCTCGTTGCGGGTAACGGAGGCGTTTCTCACGTCCTCAAGGCGGATACCGTTGCCGCGGATATCGACATAGTTGCCGTAGATCGACACGTCGTCGTTGTAATAGTCGCCCACAGGAAGCGCGCCGCTGCCGTCAACTGAGTCCTTCGGAAATACCTTTTCCAGCTTGTTGCCGAGGACAGCGATGCCCTGACTCTCGTAATCGGCGAAGCCGTCGGCAAGGCTTCCGACGTTTTTGAGGGTGTTGTAGCAGATGTTGATATTAGCCTTCTTAGGCGTCTGGTACGATGACGAAACGTGGCTGGTTGTGCCGCCGAGAGAGGAGAGATCGGAGGACTTGAAGATACCCGAGCCGTCGTCCATGACGGAGTAGACGGTGATACCGCGCGGGGCGTTTTCGATAACGTTCATGCGTATATCGACGTTTATCCAGTTCATGCCCTGAACCGCGATACTCTTGAGGTTTTTGAAGGTGTTGCTGCGGATAGTTATGCCGTCGAAGGGGTTGTTGAGAATACCCGTGTGGGTGCCTACGGCTCGCGGGACGTTGTCGAATACGCAGTCCTCAACGAGAATGTTTTTGCAGTTCAGATCCTCGGCACGGCAGTTGACAACGTGCTTCGGGTGAAGAATGTCGAACTGTATCGCTTCATATCCGTCGTGGTGCGGAGTGAGAACCTGATCGCGGAAGGTGCAGCCGCGCGCTGTGAAGCCGTCGCAGCCGGCGACCTCCATCATGTGACCCTCGCGCTCGTTGAGCACGGTGACGTTCTCCATGGTGAAATTCTTGGCGTGAGCGACCTTTAGCATGGTGTTTTCGCCGTTGTTGCCGTCGTAGGTGCCGCCGAGAAGCCTGACGTTCTTGTACTGATAACCGACAGCTCCCGAGTTTACGCTGTCCTCGCTGCCGACTCTGAGCATGTTGCCCGCAAAGGTGCGCCTGAGGGTAACGCCTGTGAGGTCGAGCGTCGTGTTGTCGTAGATTTTAAGACCCCAGCCGAGGTCGTAGCTGCCTGCCGCCGCCTTTACGGTCACGGGATTTGAGGCTGTAGCCTGATTTTTCGCCTTATCGAGAGCGGACTGAATCGCCCACTGCGCGCCGTCGCGCAGATCCGCCGCGCTGAC
>NZ_JAHLQB010000028.1 GCF_018918205.1 Lachnoclostridium sp. MSJ-17
CGGAGCGGTCAGCCTGCCGATTATGTGAAGGGCAAACACATACCATACCGCCTGCATTCCCGGGAACATTACCCACGTCAGGTGGTCAATCGTCATCGCGATAATCGCGATGAGCTTGAGCTGATTGCCGTTGAGGTGTTTTTTTGCCAATGTCATTTCTGATCTCCTCCGGTTCCTCTTACAAGATGTTTATAAAAAACAAGGCTTCCCATAACGGAAAGCCTTGATAAAGTCAATAACGCGATGATTATCTCTTGGAGTGATAAACACATTGTTTATCTACGTTTAGCAATGTTCAAAAAAGTCAGATTTTATGCGGTTTTTCCAACTTCATTATAACATATCGTTTTATAAAATTCAATAGTAATAAACATCATTAAACATCAAATAAACATCAAATTTAAGCCAATCTCAGGGCGATTGTTTCAGCCATTTTGCGTTTGCTTTCCTCAATAACATCAGCGTAAATATCGCCTGTGGTTGAAATGTTAGAATGACCGAGGTGACCAGAAACCAGCTTTATATCATAGCCCTGCATAATTAGCAAGGTTGCATTTACATGACGTAAAGTATGGAGCGATATATAATTAAAATCCGTATTTTTAATAAAGCGTTTGAACTCTTTAAGAAGTCCCGAACGGTCTTTGAATCCACCTGTTGCAGAGGTGAAAACCATATTAAGAGGATTGTAACCTTTGCCCATTTTATCCATATTTACAGATTGCCTAAATTTCTGATTAAGCAAAATATTTTTCAAATCTTCCGACATAGCAATGCAACGCTTTGATTTTTTAGTTTTAGGTGTATCAAGCCAAGTGTCTTTGCCGTCATAAACGAGGTTGTGGTTAATATAAATAAGATTTTGGGTAAAATCAATATCTTTCCACTGCAAGCCTAGGCACTCGCCTGAGCGCATACCGGTATAAAGCAGTGTCAAAATGATTGCAGAAAACTGAGTATTTGCGACATCTTCACTTTTTAGCATTTTCACAAGCTCGTCAATCTGCTCAAATGTCATTGCAGTTTTTTCATTTTCTGCTTCCTTTGATTTCGGAAGAATCACGTTAACGCAGGGCGATTTTGTTAAAATATTCTGATTAACCGCGAAAGTAAAAATTGATTTTAATATAGTGTAGAGCTTGCGGCAACTGGCAGGATTTAACTCAAGATCGGCAAAGAAATTTGTAAAGCGCAAAGGCGTGAATTTTTTTAGTTTAACGTTAGCAAAGGCAGGCAATAAATACTTTTCGATTTGTAGGTCGTAGGTGTATTTCGTAACCGCTTTTAGCTCGTTCGGCATATAACTTTTGCGGTAGCGTTCAACCAATTCCGCGAAAGTTATGTTTTCATCAAGCGAGGCGTAGCCCTCGCATTTTTTCTGAAACTGAATAGCAAACTCTTTCGCGAGCTTTTCAGCTTTTTTTGGTGTCGTGCCCTCGGGCGGCACAAAAGTTGTTGTTTTTCGGATTTGTTTGCCGTTTTTGTCGTAGCCAAGCGAAGCGATAATTTGAAAGTTTCCGTTTTTGCGTTTAGAAATCTGAGCCATTTTCATTCTCCTTTTTTAGATTAACAAGGTCATTTTGAATTAGAGATACTAATACCGCTTTAATGTCAAGGGTGTTTAATGCGTATTCAGTTTTTCGATTCGGGTTGTAGAGGCTGAGGTTTTCTTCAAGCTCATTGCCTTTATATCGTAATGTGACATCATCAAAGAGGTAGTCCGAGAGATGATGAAGAAATTGTTTTCCTGTTTCGCTACAAAGCAGGAAGTCCACAACAACACCGAAATCAGGATAATTATTCTTAGGTATAGGGAAAAGTCCTGTTGTTTCTTTTCTCAGCGTTTTTATCGCTTTTGGTGAAAGCCCTGTGATTTCTGAAATCTTTTCAACAGCGGCACTTTGTGCGTCATATTCGCCAAGCAGATAACCGATATCGCAATTAAATAATTCAGACAATTTAATCAAGTGTGAAAGATTGAGCCGTTTATCCTTTCCGCTTTCCATTTTTGAAATTCTGTCTCGGCGAACCGAGAGTTCGTTTGCTAAATCCTCTTGCGTGAGTTTTGCAGTTTTTCGGGAATTTTTAATTCTTTCACCAATTGTTTTTAGGTCATAAATTGTATTGTTCTCCATTCGGTATCATTTCCTTTCTGGTCATAATCAAATCTGTGCTCGATTTGTTCTTGTTTCGGTGTCTTTTTTGTGTTAAAATTGTAACACGAAATCAAACAGTTGTCAACTTAATTTCGCAAAAAATAAAAATTGGAGGCAGAATCAATGGAAAAAAACAAAAAAATCGAATTTTTAACGATTCGTCAAACCGCTGCACGAGGTATTTTGCCCGAGCACGCACTCAGAATTTTATCAAAACAAAACAGGCTGCCCCAAATCAAAATCGGCAATAAAATTTTGATAAATTTTCCAAAGCTCATCGAGCAGTTGGAAAATGTATAGGAGGGCGATTTTGATTTGAGCTTTTTAACAACAAAATTTGGAAAAATTCCGCTCGTTCATCTCATCAATGTCACAAATGACGAACTGCGCACCATTTACGGCTTGCTGGAAGGTCTTGAATCCGTCGGCGTGAAGCTTGCAGTTGTCAAACCTTGTAAAACTGGACTTGCTGTTGAGCCGTTCAATCTGACAGAAAAAGAAGCTCAGGCAGCTTTGCGCGCGACAAAGATAATTTATGGAAATCAACATTGACGCTGTTCGGCGCTACACGCTGAGCGCCCCTGAACACTCAGAGCATAATTTTCAAATCGTTCTATCAGCACGAGAAAAAGACACCAATCTTCTGCCGGAAGCAACGGCTATTCGCCAATTTCTCGCCCGACAGCGGAAAATTTTTCCGCATTTAGTCTGGTATATGGGGTTGTCAAAAACAGAGTCGCGAGGTTATTGCGTGAAAACCTCATTAAAAACCGGCAGCAAAGGGCGACCAAAAACTACTGTTAAAGGGCGTCGAGCAATTCCGCATTTGCACATTTTTTTATTGAGTCGTAGCAAAACCATATCAGCCGAACCGTCTTTTGAAAATTTGAAAAAATTTATAATCAAACGGCGGCTCAGATTTCCGAACACAAAAACCCCGAAATACTCAAAAGTACACGGCTGCGGATTTGTGCCGTACATCTATCGTCAGAGCGAACACATTTTCGCAACGCCTGATTTTGATTTTGAGTATTTTCGCTCGCCTTACTATGACGATTCGCCCAGTATTTTTGAGTAAATTTTGCATGAAAAAACCCAGTAATAATCAGGGGTTTTAAGAATTGTACGTATTATATATATTATATTATATTTAGAGTATCTTATATAGGAGTTGATTAAATGACTAAAAAAACCGAATATGAACAAATCGTTAATGAAGATTTGTCATATCTGCAATATCATTATCTGATCTACGCGCTGGCGTTAAAAAAGCAAACACTTGTTTCAGTGACTATCATTAACAACCCGACTTCTGACACTGTAACATTTATTTTTTTCAAAGAATCCCGAAGCGGAGCTGTTTCAACAAAAACTTTTTACGTTCCAAAAGGCGAAGCGCCGTTTTTTAACGGCTGGATTTCGAGAGATTTTCCTGAGCTTGAGCGAACAGTTATCAACGGAAAAAAGAAGGCTGTTTCAAGTGAAAATCAGTGACGAGGAACTTTGCGCCGTCTTTCTTCAATGCGGCGGCAACCAAGCAGAAACAGCACGCACCCTCGGTATTTCAGCCCCGACTGTCTGCAAGCGATTGAAAAATCCAAAGGTTAAAAAGCTAATCTTTCAACAGCGGCGAAAAATTCTTGAAGCAAGCTCAAACAAACTGATTTCTCTCAATCTTGAAGCGGTCAACACTATAGAAAAACTTCTCAGAACAGCGGAAAGCGATTATATTAAAATGTCAGTTGCATTAAAAATCCTTTCATTCTCTAAGGACTTTTTGACGATCGAGGACATTATAAAACGGCTTGATAAGATAGAAGCAAAACAGCAGTAAATTTCTTTTAATGAATTTTAACACTTTCAGGGTATGATTTATTTTAACGAACTAAAGCGAGCCGAACAGCGGCTCAAAAAACTTGAAAACACGGCGATTGAGAACGAATTGGAAATAAAAATATATTTCCGTAGTGGAAAAATAAAAACAATTATAATAAAGGGGAAAATCTAATGACTAACGTCTATATTTCAAATTACAAGGAATTTTTGAAAAAATTTTACACCAAAATGACAGAGTATCACGCCGAGCGTGAACGAATTTCCGAACAGTATGCGCCGGAATTTGCAAAGTCAGCACTTTCAGACCTCGACCGCAAAGCAAATCGCGAACTCAAAGAATTGAAAAAGAAAATCCGCGAAATGCACAATCAGATTTGCGAACTTCTTTCTATTTCGTCCATACCTACGGTTGAAAGTTTGACCGCTGACAGGCTGTTTTTTGACGGCTCCGCAAAAGTTGAACTGACACCGGAAATTGTCGCGGTTTTCGTTGAGCGTTACAGCGAAAACCCGACAATGCTTAGCTTGATTTCTAAATGGATTGAGACAAAACATAAAAACGACACAAATTTTATCGCAGTGAAATCTTGCATTTGCACACCAAGAGAAAAAGCAAAGACTTACAAGGAGTTTGCCGATTCCGCGCTTTCACTTTGCGGAAAAATTTTCAGTGGCGATACCTCAGAACTTGAAATTGCTAGCTACGCAGACCCGACTTTTTCCGCTGACCTTTACACAAAAATCGGCTCCGGCTTGAACCTTGCAGACTACAAAAATGCGCGTGTTCCCGAACAAGCAAAACACCTGCTTGATGATTTCAAAATTGTCAGCGGCGAAAATCCGTTTGATTTCCATTTCAAATCAGTCAATCAGCGCACGGGCAGTGTCTAAAATGCCGAGAATTAGCTTGTATCGCGATTTATACTATTTGTAATATAATTACTATACTATGTGTATAAGTTGAATACAGGGCGATTCTGAGCGTTTTATAGGCTATTCCTTTTTAGGCAAAACAAAAAGCAAGCTGGACATAAAATCCAACTTGCTTTTGAGCCTTTATAAACATCTTTTTTGCCCAATAAACATCAAATAAACATCTTTTTGCAAGCTCGAAGTCGCAAAAACGTGATAAACACTGAGCAAATGGGGTGTTTTGATTATCTCTTTGAGAACTGCGGCGCACGGCGTGCGGCTTTGAGACCGTACTTCTTACGCTCTTTCATTCTCGGGTCACGGGTCAGGAAGCCTGCCTTCTTGAGCTTGCCGCGGAGGTTCTCGGTGTCGTACTGGAGCAGAGCTCTGGCGATGCCGTGACGGATAGCGCCCGCCTGGCCTGTTACGCCGCCGCCTGCAACACGGCATACAACGTCGAACTTCTCGTCTGTCTCGGTGAGAGCAAGAGGCTGTCTTACGATGAGCTTGAGTGTGTCAAGACCGAAGTAATCGTCGATGTCACGGTCGTTGATTGTGATCTTGCCGGTGCCCTGATAGAGTCTTACGCGGGCAACGGAGCTTTTTCTTCTACCTGTACCGTAGAAATAAGGTGTCTTGTCGTACATTCTGTTCTGCCTCCTTCTTATGCTTCAAACGGCTGGGGCTTCTGAGCCTCATGCTTGTGCTCGGCGCCCTCAAAGAGTCTGAGTCTTAACAGAGCGTTTCTGCCGAGTGTATTCTTGGGAAGCATACCCTTTACAGCGAGCTCCATAGCCTTGGTGGGCTTTGTAGCCATGAGGGTATCGTAACGGGTTTCCTTGAGGTGGCCGATGTAGCCGGTGTGGCGCTGCCACTTCTTCTGGGTGAGCTTGCTGCCGGTGAGAACAGCGTCCTTGCAGTTGATGATGATTACGTGGTCGCCGCAGTCTACGTTGGGTGTGAAGGTGGGCTTGTGCTTGCCTCTGAGGAGCACTGCCGCCTGTACTGCGACTCTGCCGAGGGGCTTGCCCGCAGCGTCGATTACATACCAGCTGCGTTCAACTTCGCTTTTCTTAGCTAAATATGTTGACATATTTATTCCTCCTAGTCTTTATTCGTGCCCTATGATTATATATCAATAAAACCGCGTTGTCAACACTTTTTTCGAAAAATTTAATTTACACCCTAGCTTGCTCCTGAATACTGCTTTTTCCTCTTATATCCTCTGTTTTACTCACAAGCGATTTTCAGAAATTTTTCACTGATAATTCACATAAGCAATATATTTTAAACATATTCGGGTTGTATGATATAGTCACAGTAAAGAAAGGAGGTGCTAAGATGTACAGCATGAAGCCGTCCATCCTCGCCTGCGTCACAGGTCAGTACGATTGTGACCGAATTATTGAAACAGCCGCGGCAATCGCGGAAGAACAGGAATGTGAGCTCAGGGTACTCAGTGTGCTCAGACCCACGGAAGATTATACTAAAGTAGCCGGAGTGCTCGAATACCTTCACTCGGTATCGAAGGAAAACGGCGCGGACATGACCGTTATTTTCAGCGACTACGCACCTGCGGCAGCAGCGCAGTTTGTGAACGACAACAACGTAGGACGCATCGTTACGGGTATGCACGACGGCGGCAATGAGAGCTTTTTGGTAATGTTCAACCAGTTCGCTCCCGGCGTATCAATCACAATGGTCGCCAAGGACAACGCGGTGTACAGCATGGAAGCTGCACACGCCTCAGTCCGTTATTGAACGTTTATATAGATTTTCTCCTTTTTACATTTTCTCATTTTAATTTTTTCTCCTCTATATATTACAGCAAGGGACGAAAGTCCGTCATATAGATATTCCTTTCTTATAAAATAATCTCTCTAAAACAGTGACAGCCCCGGGGTAAGCACCCGGGGCTGTTGCTGTTATTTTTTTAAGTTTTTAAGATGTCAGCTCTTGGGACCGAGGTGGTGGATTATCTCGGCAAGGTACTTCTGGATCTCGGTTGCATCGACGATCTTGATCTGACCGTCGCCGTCGGTATCAGCCGCGCGCTTCTGAGCGTCGTTGAGGGTGATCATCTCGGCGAGGTACTTCTGCAGTGTGGTTACATCGTCTACCGTGATCTTGCCGTCCTGGTTGACGTCGCCGTACATAATGGGCTCGGTGGTGGGAGCGGCTGTTGTAGGAGCAACTGTTGTAGGTGCAGCAGTTGTGGGAGCAACGGTTGTCGGAGCCGCAGTTGTGGGAGCCGCAGTTGTCGGAGCCGCTGTGGTGGGAGCTGCAGTTGTCGGAGCCACGGTTGTCGGAGCTGCTGTGGTGGGAGCTGCAGTTGTCGGAGCCACGGTTGTCGGAGCTGCTGTGGTGGGAGCAACTGTCGTGGGCTCGGGCGGCTCGGTGGTGGGCTGCTCGATTTCCTTAGCAATTACGGTGAAGGTCGCGCCTGTTCTCTTTTCAGCGTCCCATTTTGTGAGGTCGAGACGGATGGTGAGGTCGAAGTAATCATTAATAGACTCGTAGTTGACGACGATATTTCCGCCGTCGAAGTGCGCCTCTGTGGGAGTATCAAAGGCAACGTCGCCTGTGTAGCCCCAGTTTTGTACCCAGCCGCCGTTAGCTGCGAACTTGAACTGGAGGTCGGTGTTCGCGTCTACTTCCTCATAGGTTATCTCGTAGACGTTGGGCGAAACCATTGTCAGTCTGTTGGACTCCTCTGTGGGATCCCAGTTTACGCCGTTGAGGAAGTTGCCGTAGCCGCTGCCTGCCGCTGTTACGTACTCGAGCGCGTAGCTGGGCTCGGTAACGCCTGCGCCGGTAACTGTGATAGCCTTGGTATTGGGATCATAGGTAACGGTTACGTCGCAGTCCTTGCTGAGACCGAAATCGACGTTGCCGTCGCCGCCGTCCTTGCCGTGCCAGATCGGATTTTCGGGGTCGCCGCCGACGAACTGAACGACCTTGACCTGATAGATCTCGCCTTCGATTGCGGTAACGGAGGGAACGGTGATCCTGTAGATACCGTCGCTGCCCTTTGTCATGACGTAATCGTCGGGAGTGGGTTCCCATGCGGTATCGATGAAGTTTGAGGTGCCGGCGAGAGTGTAAACGTCGTCGGTGGTTACGGGCTTTGTGGTGGGAGCAGCGGTTGTAGGCTCGGGCTTTGTGGTTGTGGGGGCGACTGTGGTAGGCTCGGGCTTTGTGGTTGGAGCCGCAGTTGTCGGAGCTGCCGTGGTGGGTTCGGGCTTCTCGGTGGTGGGCTGCTCGATTTCCTTCGCGGTTACGGTGAAGGTCGCGCCTGTTCTCTTGTCAGCATCGTATTTCGAGAGGTCGAGACGGAGGGTGATATCGAAGTATGTATTCTGTGACTTGTAGTTCACAACGATATCCGCGCCGTCAAAGTGCGCGTCGGTGGGTGTGCCGAAGGTTACAGCGTCGTTGTAGCCCCAGTTGAGAACCCATGCGCCGTTTGCGGTGAACTTGAACTTGAGGTCGGTGTTCGCCTTGACTGAGTTGTATGTGATTTCGTAAACGTCTTTGGAAACCTCGGTGAGCTTGTTGGATTCCTCGGTGGGATCCCAGCTTACGCCGTTGAGGAAATTGCCGTTGCCGACGCCTACCGCGGTTACGTAGTCGAACTTGTAGCTGGGTTCGGTAACGCCTGCGCCGGTTACGGTGATCGCCTTTGTGTTGGGGTTATAGGTAACGGTTACGTCGCAGTCCTTGCTCAGACCGAAGTCAACGTTGCCGTCGCCGCCGTCCTTGCCGTGCCAGATCATGTTTTCGGGATCGCCGCCGACGAACTGAACTACCTTGACCTGATAGATCGCGCCGTCTACCGCCTTGACGGAAGGAACGGTGATCTTGTAGCTGCCGTCTGCGGTCTTTGTCATAACATAATCGTCGGGAGTGGGTTCCCAAGCAGTGTCGATAAAGTTGGAGGTGCCGGCAAGGGTGTAAACGTCGTCGGTGGTTACGGGCTTTGTGGTGGGAGCAGCGGTTGTAGGCTCGGGCTTTGTGGTTGTGGGGGCGACTGTGGTAGGCTCGGGCTTTGTGGTTGGAGCCGCTGTTGTGGGTGCTGCCGTTGTGGGTTCGGGCTTCTCTGTGGTGGGCTGCTCGATTTCCTTCGCGGTTACGGTGAAGGTCGCGCCTGTTCTCTTGTCAGCGTCGTATTTCGAGAGGTCGAGACGGAGGGTGATATCAAAGTATGTGTTCTGTGACTTGTAGTTCACAACGATATCTGCGCCGTCGAAGTGCGCGTCGGTGGGTGTGCCGAAGGTTACAGCGTCGTTGTAGCCCCAGTTGAGAACCCATGTGCCGTTTGCGGTGAACTTGAACTTGAGGTCGGTGTTCGCCTTGACTGAGTTGTATGTGATTTCGTAAACGTCTTTGGAAACCTCGGTGAGCTTGTTGGATTCCTCGGTGGGATCCCAGCTTACGCCGTTGAGGAAATTGCCGTTGCCGACGCCTACTGCGGTTACGTAGTCGAACTTATAGCTGGGTTCGGTAACGCCTGCGCCGGTTACGGTGATCGCCTTTGTGTTGGGGTTATAGGTAACGGTTACGTCGCAGTCCTTGCTCAGACCGAAATCGACGTTGCCTTCGCCGCCGTCCTTGCCGTGCCAGATCATGTTTTCGGGGTCGCCGTCTACAAACTGAACTACCTTGACCTGATAGATCGCGCCGTCTACCGCCTTGACGGAGGGAACGGTGATCTTGTAGCTGCCGTCAGCGCCCTTTGTCATAACATAATCGTCGGGAGTGGGTTCCCAAGCGGTGTCGATAAAGTTGGAGGTGCCTGCGAGTGTGTAAACGTCGCCTGCGGGCTTGGTTGTGGGCGCCGCCGTTGTGGGTGCAGCAGTTGTCGGAGCAGCTGTGGTAGGCGCAGCAGTTGTGGGAGCAGCAGTTGTGGGAGCAGCTGTTGTCGGTTCCCCGCTGTCCTTCGCGATCACGGTGAACTTCGCGCCCGCAAGGGTATTTGCGTCCCAGTTTGTCAAATCGAGCTTGAGTGTGAGGTCAAAGGTCGATTTTGCCGATGTGTATTTGAACTTGATATTTTTGCCGTTATAGTGCGCGTCCATAGCTGTGCCGGAAGTGACTGCTGCGTCGTTGCCCCAGCTCAGCGCCCACGCGCCGTTCGCTACGAACTTGAATTCGAGGTCCTTGTTCGCCGCTACGCCCTTGTAGGTGATCTCATATACGCTGCCTGTCGCGGTCATCTTGTTGGCTTCCGCTGCGGGATCCCAATCCTTGCCGTTTACGAAGGAGGGAACGTCCTTGCCGTTGCCCGCTACGGTGACAAAGCTTACGTCGCTGCTTGCTTCACCGACGCCGTCGCCGGTGACATTGATCTCGCCGGTGTTGGGGTTATAGGTAACGGTAACGTCGCAGTCCTTGCTGAGACCGAAGTCTACGTTCGCGCCTGTGCCGGGCACGCCGTGCCACTCGACCCACTCGGGATTGCCGCTGTAGAACTGTACAACCTTTACCTCGTAAACCGCGCCGCTTACCGCCTTGACTGACGGAACGGTGATTTTGTAAATTCCGTCGCTGCCGAGGGTCATGACGTTGGTCGTGGGAGAGATTGTCCAGCCTGTTGAAAGGAAATTCTCGCTGCCGGCGATAGTGAAAATATCACCTGCCGCAACCGGCTCCTCGAATGTTCCCGCGTAAACCGCAGCAGGAGTCTCAGGCTTATACGATACGCTTGAATCGGCGATCTCGGAGTGCTTTACAAAGTAGTGCTCCTCTTTTTCGTTCTCGCCGACGATCTGCATGATCTCGACATAGAGATTGACGTCGGTAACGCCGGAAGCGCCGCCTATGGGATTAAAGGTCACGGAAGCAAAGGGAACCTTGCCGTTTTCACCGGTGAGGGTGCTGCCGCTGAGATTTACGGCGTTTACCTTGATGCTCGCGTCGTTGTTTTCCTCGCCCTCAAGGAAACCGCTGTCGGAGTGGTTCTCGTGCTTCTCGAGGTACGTCTGGTCGGGAGAGTAGTTGGTAACCGTGCCCTCGCCGTCGGTGACGCGGAGAATGCGGTCAACTCGCTTTCCGTCGACGGTGCTGAAGTTAACGCCCTCGGTCATGTCTACTTCGAGCTTTGATCTGTCATAGGTTATGACGCACTGAGTGTTGATCATGTCTGTGTCGGGCACTTCCATCCACCATGTGACGGTAAGCTGGTTGGTACCCGGCTCAAAGTCCTGAGTAACTGTTTCGAAAAGGTTTGAGTTTGCCCGGACTGTCAGCTTTTTATCCGCCGCGGACGCCGAGAAATTCAGCGCCGTGAACGCGGACATCAGCATCAGTGTTGACAACAGTACGCTGACAACCCGTGTGAGCTTTTTCATAAAAAATCCTCCTTGTAATAATAGTGTACGATTCCGGAGCCGCGCCAAAAAGCGCAAACTTTCACATCTAAATTCTACCACATATATTTTTACATCGCAATCCAAACTTTAGGGCACAGTTTTGTGTACTTTGTACATTTTTGAGCAAAAAAAGAACCGGCTCAAGCGAGCCGGCGCTTAGTTACATTATTTGCCGTCCGATGTAGTAAGATTTGTCGAACGCGAGGATCAGATCGAAAATCGGCGAGAGGAATGTAAGTCCCGCCGCAAAGCCCGTAGACTTGCCGAAAGCCTTTGCGAGACGGTTGTTGAGCTTGAAGGTGATCACAAGAGCGAATACAAGATATCCGAGCGTGAGCAATCCGAAGAACGCTATTGCAATGATCGGTATTACCGCCGCCTGTCCGATAGCTTGCGAGCTTTGCGCACCTGCCGCGAGCACCGCGAATCCCATCATACCTATGAATGTGCCGAATATGCTCACAACCGCGTACACTCCGGCGCTGATGACGTATACCCAGAACATCTTTGTCGTCCACAGCTCACGGAACAGAAGGTATTCGCCGTAGTAAGGGATAATGCCCTTCCAGCCGGGCATGCCCATTTTTTTGAAGATGAACCAGCGCGAAATGTAGGCCGCCGCGACTATTCCGAAAATCACCAGTATGTAAATCATAGTGAAAATCATTATGAAAATCGCCAGAGCCGGGTCTCCGGATGAATAATGATAACTGTAACTCATAAGCTTACTCCTTTTCCATAAATAATATACTTTGCTCAAGGCTTGCGCACAGGCAGTCTATCATCGGGCGTATCTCGTCGGTCGGCTCGAGAAAATCGGGCACCATTACCGTTTTCATACCCGCCGCGTGAGCCGAAATAATGCCGTTTATGCTGTCCTCAAAGGCTATGCAGTTTTTCGGGCTCTCGCCGAGAGCCTTTGCCGCCGTCAGGAAAACCTCCGGGTGAGGCTTGCCGTTCTTTACGTCGCCGCCGCAGACAAGAGCGTCGAAATACTCCGTCACACCCGCGCTTTCGAGGTTGAACTCAGCCGTCGGCCGCGAGGTAGAGGTCGCAAGCGCGATTTTGCAGCCCTTTTCTTTTAAATAGGAAAGCGTTTCGTACAGTCCCGGTTTGACGGGAATACCGTCGCGCTTTACCTTGTCGACATACATTTTCTTGCCGCGCTCCGACAGCTTCCAGTACGGAAAATCTTCGCCGTACTTGCCGAAGTAGAAGTTCTGAACCTCAGCCTTGCGCCTGCCGACGGTCTGCTTGAAGTCCTCGATGCTGTAGGGATATCCGCCCTCGTCCATCATCTGCTGCCAGTTGTCGTAAACCAGCCGCTCTGTGTCGAACATCAGACCGTCCATGTCAAAAACCGCCGCCTTAAACATTCCACACCTCGATTTTCCAGTTGACAGAGGAATCCGCGTCCGGTTTCAAGGTCGAGGCTGTGAATACCTCGCCGTCAAGCTTTTTCGCGGGCTTGAGCTGCAGACCGAAGGCAACAGGTCCGTCGGCTTCCTCGGTGTAGATATCCGAATAGCTCTCGTCAAAACCGATCACTAGCCGTTCGCGGTCAAAGTCCGCGGGAGTTACGCGGCACCATATCTGCTCGACCGCGACGTCCGGACGGAGATTATACTCGTCTATCAAAAGCGCGTCGATATCCGCGACGGATTTGCTCACACAGTCGAGAAGCTCAAAGGTGTAGAGAGCGCCGGTATAGCGGTCTCGGAACAGAAAAATCCTGCCGAGGTCGTCTGACGTAAAACGCGCCGCGGTGTAAAAATCAGGCGCGTGGCTGTGTTTATGCTTGTGCCCCATCATATCACTTCCTTTTTGTAAGGTATATTATAGTATATTTATATTTATTTTGCAAGGGCGGGAAAAAACAAAAGCGCAGCTTAAGCTGCGCTTTTTCTCTTGGCTGCTAGGCACACCCAGCCGCCGTCGAGGTGTTCCTCTATAATATCAAAATACTTCGAGACCTCAGCCTTTACTTCATCGGCGCGGGTGTCGATAATTCCGCTCATAACGTAGACCGCGCCGTCCTTCATGAAGTCGCTGACTCCCTTTGACAGGAAGATGATCGCGTCGGCGACGATGTTCGCAAGAACTATGTCGAACTTGCCCTTGACCTTCTCGGTGAAGCTGCCGCAGATCGCCGTGAAGCGGTCGGATACTCCGTTAATCTCAGCGTTTTCTGCCGCAGTGCGCACGGCTGTTTCGTCGATATCGACGCCTACCGCCTCTGACGCGCCCATAAGCAGCGACGCGATACCGAGAATTCCGCTGCCGCAGCCAACGTCGAGCACGCTGTCGCCCTGCTTCATGTACTTCTCGCACATTTCAAGGCAGAGTCTGGTGGTCTCGTGGCCGCCTGTTCCGAACGCAAGCCCCGGGTCGATGCTGAGCGGGATCCTGCCCTGTGTATCGACGTTCTCGTACCAGCTCGGAACTATCATAATTTTCTCGCCGACCGCTAGAGGTGAAAAATACTTCTTCCAGTTGTTGCGCCAATCCTCCTCGGCGCAGTCGAGCAGCTCGATGCTGTGCTCAATTCCCTCAGCCGAGTAGCGCTCGCTCAGAAAGGCGACCGCCTCAGCCGGAGATACGCCCGGCTCGAGATAGATATGTACATACGCGCGGCTCCTGTCCTTTTGGAGCAGATCCTCGTCGATCAGGTCGACGTGCGCGATGTCCTCGACCGTCTGCTCGAGGTTGGTGTAGTCCTCGATATATATTCCGTACGGAACGACGACGTTTGCGATGTCTCCCGCGCGGTCGACGTCCTTCGCGTTTACGGTAATTTTTATTTCAGTCCATGTGTTCATAGCCGCACCTTAACCGAACATCTTCTTGAGCTTTTCAAAGAAGCCGCTGCGCTTCGCGTAGTTTCTCTCCGAGGTGGAGCGGTCAAACTGCGTGATAAGATCCTTCTGCTTCTGGTTGAGGTTCTTAGGGATCTCAACGACTACGCGGCAGTAGTGGTCGCCTCTGCCGCGTCCGCCGAGGTGTGTAAAGCCCTTGCCCTTGAGTTTGAATATGTCGTTGGGCTGGGTGCCCTCGTGGATAGTGTAGCGAGCCTTGCCGTCGATTGTGGGAACGGTGACCTCCGCTCCGAGTGAAGCCTGCGCGAAGGTGATGGGAAGGTCACACCATACGTCGTCGCCCCTGCGCTCAAACAGCTCGTGCTTTCTGACGTTGACATAAACGTGCAGATCGCCCTTGGGACCGCCGTTTACGCCCGCGTTGCCGTGACCGCCGACGTTGAGTATCTGCGCGTCGCGGATACCGGCGGGAATGCTCACGTCGACCGTGTGAGCCTGTCTGTATCTTCCAGAGCCGTTGCAGCGGCGGCACGGATTGTCGATTATCTTACCTCTGCCGTGGCAGGCGTCGCAGGTGCGCTGGGTCTGGATAACGCCGAGCGGTGAACGCTGGTTTATAGTGACCCTTCCCGAGCCGCCGCAAGCCGAACAGGTCTTGGGCTGAGAGCCTGCCGCCGCGCCTGTGCCGTGACAATCCGTGCAGGTGTCCACGCTGTTGTAGCTGACCTTCTTTGTGGTGCCCTTGGCGCTCTCCTCAAAGGTGATCGTAACGCTCGTCTCAACGTCGCCGCCGCGCTGCGGAGCGTTTGCCGCGCGTCTGCCGCCGAAGCCGCCGCCGAATATGCTCGAGAAGATGTCGCCGAAGTCCATGTCAACGCCGAAGGGACTGCCGCCGCCCGCGCCCGCGCCGTAGTTGGGGTCTACGCCCGCGTGGCCGAACTGGTCGTAACGCGCGCGCTTCTCACTGTCGGAAAGCACCTCGTAAGCCTCATTGACCTCCTTGAACTTCTCCTCGCAGTCCTTGTCGCCGGGGTGAAGGTCGGGGTGATATTTTTTGGCGCTCTGACGGTACGCCTTTTTTATCTCGTCCTCGCTCGCGCCCTTCTGGACGCCGAGAACCTCGTAGTAGTCTCTCTTGTCTGCCATTATTTCTCCTCCGCGTAGATAAGTCGGGCTTTAATTTTTCGTCGGTTGCCCGCGTCAATCATCGGGATAAAATTTTTGCTGTGGGTATTCTCTATCTGTGGTTTTCTGCTGTAGATACGCATGACAGGAAAGGTCTGATTTTCATCAAACCTTTCCCGCAAAACGTGAATTAATGTTTTATTTATTCTCAGTTATTGTCAACGTCGGTGAAATCAGCGTCGTATACGTTGGGGTCGCCGCCGTTGTTGCCCTGCTGAGCGCCGCCCATGTCGGGAGCGCCCTGAGCCGGGTTGCCCTGCTGAGGAGCTGCCTGCTGATAGAGCTTCGCGGAAACCTCGTAGAGGGACTTCTGCAGATCCTCCTTTGCGGAGTTGATCAGCGAGATGTCGTTCTTCACGATAGCATCCTTGACAGCCTGAACCTTGGTGGTGATTGTGTTCTTGTCGTCTGAGGCGAGCTTGTCGCCGTTCTCGTTGACAAGCTTCTCAGCCTGATATGCGAGGTTCTCAGCCTCGTTCTTTGCGTCAACCTCCTCGCGGCGCTTCTTGTCCTCAGCCGCGTACTGCTCGGCGTCCTTGACAGCCTTGTCGATGTCCTCCTTGCTCATGTTGGTGGAGGAGGAAATTGTGATCTTCTGCTCCTTGCCGGTGCCGAGATCCTTAGCGGAAACGTTAACGATACCGTTAGCGTCGATGTCGAAGGTTACCTCGATCTGCGGAATGCCGCGCATTGCGGGAGCGATGCCTGTGAGAGCGAACAGACCGAGCTGCTTGTTGTCGCGTGCGAACTCGCGCTCACCCTGGAGAACGTTGATCTCAACCTGAGTCTGGTTGTCGGCAGCGGTGGAGAAGATCTGGCTCTTCTTTGTGGGGATAGTGGTGTTTCTGTCGATGATCTTGGTCATTACGCCGCCCATGGTCTCAACGCCGAGGGAAAGCGGAGTAACGTCGAGGAGAAGAAGTCCGTCGACCTCGCCGCCGAGAACGCCTGCCTGGATAGCCGCGCCGATTGCAACGCACTCGTCGGGGTTGATGCCCTTGAAGGGTTCCTTGCCGATGAGCTTCTGAACAGCCTCCTGAACGGCGGGGATTCTCGAAGAACCGCCGACCATGAGAACCTTGTCGATCTGACCGATCTGCAGACCTGAGTCTGAGAGAGCGGAACGAACGGGACCCATTGTAGCCTCTACGAGGTCAGAGGTCAGCTCGTTGAACTTAGCTCTGGTGAGAGTGAGGTCGAGGTGCTTGGGACCTGTCTGGTCAGCAGTGATGAAGGGCAGGTTGATCGAGGAGGTGGTTACGCCCGAAAGCTCGATCTTAGCCTTCTCAGCAGCCTCCTTGAGACGCTGCATAGCCATTTTATCAGATGAAAGGTCGATGCCTGTTTCTGTCTTGAAGGAAGCTACCATCCAGTCGATAATGCGCTTGTCGAAGTCGTCGCCGCCGAGACGGTTGTTACCCGCTGTAGCGAGAACCTCCTGTACGCCGTCGCCCATTTCGATGATACTTACGTCGAAGGTGCCGCCGCCGAGGTCGTATACCATGACCTTCTGGTCGTTCTCCTTGTCAACGCCGTAGGAAAGAGCAGCCGCTGTAGGCTCGTTGATGATTCTCTTTACGTCAAGACCCGCGATCTTGCCGGCATCCTTTGTAGCCTGACGCTGAGCGTCGGTGAAGTATGCGGGAACGGTGATGACAGCCTGAGTTACGGTCTCGCCGAGGTAAGCCTCAGCGTCAGCCTTGAGCTTCTGGAGAATCATAGCGGAAATCTCCTGGGGAGTGTAGCTCTTGCCGTCGATGGATACCTTGTAAGCGGAACCCATCTCTCTTTTGATAGAGGAAACGGTTCTGTCGGGGTTGGTGATAGCCTGGCGCTTAGCGACCTGACCTACCATTCTCTCGCCGTCCTTAGAGAAAGCTACGACTGAGGGAGTTGTTCTTGAGCCTTCCGCGTTGGCGATAACTACGGGCTCGCCGCCTTCGATTACCGCTACGCATGAGTTTGTTGTTCCTAAATCTATACCGATTGTCTTTGCCATAATTAATACCTCCGTTGGTTGTTATTAGTTTGTTAGTTGGTAGTGGGTAGTGGGTAGTTAGTAGTTGGTAGTTGAAAAAACTCTCAACTCTCAGTTAGCAACCTGTACCATTGCATGTCTTATGATTTTGTCGCCGATCTTGTAGCCCGTCTGGAACACGGCGGCGATGTGATTGGACTCTATATCTTCGCTGTCAACCATCGAAACCGCGTTGTGCAGGTTCGGATCAAATTCGTCGCCTGTTTCTCCGTAGCTCTCGATTTTGAGCTTTTCGAACGAGCGGTCGAGCTGACTCTTTATCAGCTCAACGCCCTTGATGATTTCGGGGTCGCTGTTTTTGAGGTTCTCAAGCGCCATTCTCACGCTGTCGGCAACGGGAAGAAGCTCCGTTACCGCCTTCGCCGTAGCGTCGTCGTAAATGCCGAGCTTTTCGTTGGCGGTGCGCTTGCGGTAGTTGTCGTACTCCGCCGCGAGCCTCATGTATTTGTCCTTCTGCGCGGCGACCTCCGACTCGAGCTGCTTGATTTTCTCGTCGCGCTCATCGGGAATGTCCTCCGCGTCAACCGCCTCGGCTTCAACCTCCTCGACGGTTTCCTCAGCCTCGAGCTCCTCGGGAGTCTCAGCCTTTTTCTTCTCTGACATTTTATTCATCTCCTTCAGGGTTAATCTGTCGTTTCAATAAGCTCCTCCATCAGCTCTCCCGCGCACTGTGCGACGCATTCGATTATCGCGATGTTCCTCGCGTAGTCGGTTCGCTGCGCCGTGATTATCGCGAGCACTCCCGACGGTGTGCCGTCGATGCTGTAGCGTGTCGAGAACACCGCGCTTTTACTTAGCTCCACGCGCCTGTTCTCTGTGCCGATGGTGACCGCCGTGTGCTGCGGTCTGCGGCCGAGCATTGCCGCAACGTCGCGCTCGTTTTGCAGAAAGTCGATAAACTCCCTGCTCACCGACGCCGACGCACCGTAGTTGAATATCAGTCTGCTCAGCTTGCTGTGCTTCACGCTTACCTTCGCCGCCTGCTGTGCCGCTTCCATTATCGCGATAAGCGCCGGCGGCATGAACAGCGACAGCTCGCCGAAGCGTACCGCTGCGGACTGAATGAACGGCTGTCCTATCACCCCGACCTCGATGCCCGCGAAAAGCTCGTTGAGCGACTTGTCGAACATTGTGATGATCTCGGGTGTGATAACGAACGCGCAGCGGAAAAGCCGCGTGCGGATAACGCCGTTGGAGCAGATGAGCACTGCCATTGCGGTATGTCTGCCCGTCTGCACAAAGCTGAGCTGCCTTACCCGGCAGTTGTCTGCGGCGGGTGTTGTGGCGAGCGCAACCGAGCCGGTCAGCTGTTCGGTGAGGTCTGCCGCTCCCTGCAAAATCGCTTCGGGAGAATCGGCAAGCTTGCCGAGCGCGTCGCGTATATAAGCCGCCGCGACCTGAGCTAATGGAGTTACGCGCATCACGTTGTCGACGTAGTAGCGGTACCCCAGAGCGGTGGGAACGCGTCCCGCCGAGGTGTGCGGCTGCGCAAGATAACCCTGAGCTGTGAGCTCAGCCATGTCGTTGCGCACGGTTGCCGAGGAAACCTTAAGCCCTGTTCCGCCGAGCAGCGCCTTTGAGCCTACAGGCTCGCCGCTTTGGATAAAGCTCTCGACGATCGCGGCGAGAATCGTTTCTTTTCTCGCGGCAGGGGTCATGTTTTTTCCTCCTTGTTTTTAGCGTTTAGCACTCTGGGTGGTTGAGTGCTAATTGACTTTATCATTACTATACCCCCAAAGTCAGAAAAAGTCAAGCATTTTTAAAAAATATTTTCCAATTTGCAAAAGTTTCACGCCCCGTTCACAATCCCACTTGATTTTAGGCGCGGTTTATTATACAATTAATTATAGTTAGTAGTTTCGGGTCGCTTTGCTCCGAGTTATGTTTTATCTATCTCCACACTCACCGAAAGGAGCCGCTTATGCCTTTTATTCAATATTTTTACGTATTTCTCTGGGCAGCGCTTGCCGTGCTCTGCTTCCTTATCGGGCGCAGACAAGGACTGACCGGCTATCTGCTCTCGCTTTTCTTTGCTTTCATGACGATATGGTACGGACTGAGGGCATTCGGCGGACTGCCTGTCTTTGACGGGATTTTGGGTCATGTGTTCAGAGGCGTGCTCATCGTCTTTCTTCTCGTTATCGTGTTCATCTGGTACCGCGGAAGAAAAGCCCGGCTCTCGTCGGAAAACAAGACCGTGCCTCACGCCGAGGACTGTCACTGCGAGCACTGCGAGGACGGACGAGAAGAAAACTGAACCACATATAGACGCAGTCCTGCTCCATGCCGCAATATCTTGTTGCGCATCAGACAAACTGCGAAAAACCATACTTTTTTTGAAAAAAAGCTTGATTTTTAGCCTATTGTATGCTACAATATCACTTGTATGACTGCTATTTTAAGGAGGTGGGACAATGCCCAACATTAAGTCAGCTAAAAAGCGCGTAAAGGTAATCGCTTCTAAGACAGCCCGCAACAAGGCTAACAAGTCCGCTCTCAGAACCGCTATCAAGAAGGCGTTCTATGCAATTGATACCAACGCGGACAACAAGCAGGAGGCAGTTCGTCTTGCTACAAAGAAAATCGACCAGGCAGTTGCCAAGGGAATTCTTCACAAGAACACTGCAGCCAGAAGCAAGTCAAATCTCGCGAAGCGCCTGAACGCTTCCGCGTAAGAGCAATCATGATACGATAAAGGCAGAGATTTTCCTCTGCTTTTTTTGTTTTTCTGTTGACTTTTTATAAAAAAATGTTTAGAATAGAAGTATACACAGCTTGATTGTAAATACTATCTATATTGGAGGTCAATAATTATGAAAAACAGAAGATTCTTGTGGATTATCGGCATCATCTCATTTGTTGCGGCAGCTTCCGCAGCTATCACAGCTTTCCTGATTGTCAAGGACAAGCAGAAGAAGGACGACGAAGAGCTGATGGAGTATCTCGACAACTCTATCGAATAATTGCAAAAACCAAAGGCGGTATCATTTGTACCGCCTTTTTATTTTTAGGAGGAATTTATATGATAGAGCTTGAACTTGAGCGCCTGCTCAAAAACGCCAAGGCTGACGGCGCGCTGAAATCCGCTCTTTTAAAAACGCGCGAAAGCGAAAACCCCGTTGAGGACTTCTGCGCGTTCTGTCAAAGCAAGGGCTATGACATTACCGCGGGCGAGCTGTTCACCGTCGGCATGACCGCGAGCGACGCGAAGCTGCGCAGCGTGAACGGCGGCGGAGTCAACGCTATCGACGGCTGGGACGACGCCTACGAGCAGTTTTTCGCCGAGCTGATTTGGACGCAGCGGTAATAATTGAAAAATACACTCCGATTTTTGATTACTACCAACCAAAAAAGCAACACCCTTTACTAATATTTTATACAAATCTTATTGCTTTTTCCGAATTTATGTGATATATTGTAATTGGCTTAAATTCATAGCAAATTATAAAAGGAGGAAAAAATCTATGAATTCGGTTAAAAAGTACATTGCTGAGTTCATCGGCACCATGGTGCTCGTTGTTCTCGGCTGCGGCACGGCGATGCTCGTCGGCTGCGACGCCAAAAACGGCGGCGGCTACATTCTGACTGCTCTCGCGTTCGGTCTTGTAATCGTCGGCATGGCTTACTGTGTCGGCAATATCTCGGGCTGTCACATCAACCCCGCGGTATCTCTCGGCGTACTGCTCTCAGGCGGAATGAGCGCCGTTGATTTCATCGCCTACATCATCTCCCAGTGCCTCGGCGCGTTTGCTGGCGCGGGCGTTTTGGCGGCAATCTTCGGTCTCGGCGGCGTAACCGACCAGACAGGCGGCTTCGGCTCCAACGGTCTCGCGGGCGTTAACGGCAGCGCAGTTGCGGGTCTTATCGTTGAGTGCTTCCTGACCTTCGTATTCGTTCTCACCATTCTCGGCGTCACCTCGAAGAAGGCAGGCCACGGCAGCTTTGGCGGTCTCATCATCGGTCTTACCCTCACCCTCGTTCACATTCTCGGCATCGGTCTGACAGGCACCTCTGTCAACCCCGCGCGCAGCTTCGGCCCCGCGCTCGTTGCCATGATGAACGGAAACGCGGAGCCCATGGGCGCTCTGTGGGTATTCATCGTAGGTCCCTTCGTAGGCGCGGCTCTCGCTGCAGGCGTTTACAGGTTCCTCGAGGGCAAGAAGGATTGATAATCCGGATTTTTGAATTTTTGAGAGGTCGGTTTCCGGCCTCTCTTTTTTTATATTGACAAAAAGTGTTTGATTGCGTATAATTAAATTGTATTCAATTAAAAGGAGTGTTTTTATGCATTACACGTATCATCCGCGCGGAGTTTGTCCGCTCGAAATCAATTTCAATATCAACAACGGCGTCGTCACGGATATCCGCTTCACCGGCGGCTGCAACGGCAACCTCAAGGCGATCTCCAAGCTCGTCAACGGCTGGACAGCCGAGCAGATAGATGAGAAGCTCAGAGGAAACACCTGCGGCAGACGTCCGACCTCCTGTGCCGACCAACTCGCGAGAGCTGTCCGCGAAGCGAGCCTTGCCGAAAAAAGCTGACGGAGCGCTGTATGGACAATACTGAATACGACGCGCTCAGGCTTGAAAACCAGGTCTGCTTTCCGCTTTACGCAGCCGCGCGTGAGGTGACGAAGCTCTACAGACCTCACCTCGACGCGCTCAACCTTACATACACTCAGTACATCACGATGATGGTGCTCTGGGAGGAAAACTCGTGCAGCGCAAAGCTCCTCGGCGAGAAGCTGTACCTCGACTCCGGCACGCTCACACCCGTGATCAAAAGCCTTGAACAGAAGGGCTTTGTCAAACGCTCGCGTTCAAGCGCGGACGAGAGAGTTCTTATGGTCGGTCTGACGGACAAGGGTGCTCAATTGCGCGAGGAAGCGAAATCTATCCCGCAGAGAATGGCGGCGTGCACCAAGCTCACCCCCGAGGAAGCTCAGACGCTCTACAAGCTTTTGTATAAGGTTTTGGGAGAGAGCTAAAACCGACTACCAACTACCAACTACTCAACTTCCAACTACCAACTAAAAAATATCGGGCAGTCCAACCGGACTGCCCGTATTTTTTACATATTATTTCTTATATGAGGTGTGCCAGATTTCCTTCGCGTACTCGAGGATCGAGCGGTCGGAGGAGAACTTGCCTGCGTTCGCGACATTGAGAAGGCACTTCTTGCCGAATTCCTTTCTGTCGGCGTAATCGGCGTTAGCCTTGATCTTCGCGTCAACATAGAGCGGCAGATCGTAGAGCAGGAAGTAGTGGTCAGCTACCTGCCATGAGGT
Source organism: Lachnoclostridium sp. MSJ-17 (assembly GCF_018918205.1). Lineage (GTDB taxonomy): Bacteria > Bacillota > Clostridia > Oscillospirales > Acutalibacteraceae > Ruminococcoides. The sequence goes on from NZ_JAHLQB010000028.1 coordinate 22,603, forward strand.
ACCAACGAGCAGAGCGTCGTGGAGCTCCTTGAAGCTGCCCTCGCCCTGAGCGCCGTCGTCATCGAAGGTGCCGTCGATAAGGGTGTCGATAACCTTCTTTGTCTCGGGATTTGTATCGTAGAGAACTCTGGGGTTGTAGCCCTCAGCCTTGAGACGCTCGATATCCTCGACTCTCGCGCCGAAGATGTACTCGTTCTCAACACCCGCGCACTCGGCGATCTCAATGTTCGCGCCGTCCCATGTACCGAGGGTAACAGCGCCGTTGAGCATGAACTTCATGTTGCCGGTACCGGAAGCCTCGAGGCCCGCGGTAGAGGTCTGCTCGGAGATATCAGCCGCAACAACGATCTTCTCAGCGTAAGATACGTTGTAGTTGGAGATGAAGTAAACCTGGAGCTTGTCCTTGGTGTCGGGATCGTTGTTTACGAGGTTGGCGATCTCGGTGATGTACTTGATGATAGCCTTGGCTCTCGCGTAACCGGGAGCAGCCTTTGCGCCGAAGATGAAGGTGGTAGGAGTCCAGTTGGGCAGCTTGCCTTCCTTGATGCGGAAGTAGATAGTCATGATCGAGAAGGCGTTGAGGAGCTGTCTCTTGTACTCGTGGAGTCTCTTTACCTGTACGTCGAAGATAGTGTCGGGATTTACATCATAGCCGTCCATCTTCTTGATGTACGCGGCGAGCTGTTCCTTCTTCTTGTGCTTGATCTCGTTGAACTTGTTGATAGTTCTCGCGTCGCAGCAGTCGTTGAGCACTGCGAGCTTGGAAAGATCGGTGAGCCACTCGTCGGAGCCGACCTTCTTGGTGATGAGCTCACTGAGCTCTGGGTTGCACAGACCGAGCCAGCGGCGCTGTGTGATACCGTTTGTCTTGTTGAGGAAACGCTCGGGATAAACCTCGTACCACTCCTTGAGAAGATCTCTCTTGAGGATCTCGGTGTGGAGCTGTGCTACGCCGTTTACATAGGTGCCGGCATAGGTAGCGAGTCTTGCCATATGTACGACGTTGCCGTCGATGATGCGCATCTTAGCCTTCTTGTCCTCGGAAACGCCCTTAGCGGTGAGCTCCTCCTGGCACTTGTTGGCGATAAGCGCGATGATGTCGTAAATTACGGGGATAACCTGGTTCATCAGGTCTGCCGGCCACTTCTCGAGAGCCTCGCCGAGAACGGTGTGGTTGGTGTAGGAGCAGGTCTTTCTCGCGATCTCGAAAGCCTCGTCAAAGGTCATGCCCTCGTTCTGGAGAAGTCTTACGAGCTCGGGAACGCAGGATACGGGGTGTGTATCGTTGAGCTGGATAGCGTTCTCCTGAGCGAAGAAGCTGAAATCGTTGCCGTGCTTAGCCTTGTAGCGGCGGATGATATCCTGGAGTGAAGCGGAGCAGAAGAAATACTGCTGCTTGAGTCTGAGAACCTTGCCCTCGTACTTGTTGTCGTTGGGATAGAGAACCTTGGAGATATTCTCAGCGTCATTCTTCTCCTTAACGGCGAGGTCATAAGCGGTGTTGTTGAACGCGCTGAAGTCGAAGTCGTTGATAGCCTCAGCCTGCCAGAGACGGAGTGTGTTGATGTTGTTGGTCTTGCAGCCGATAACAGCCATATCGTAGGGAACAGCCTTTACCTTCTGATCCTTGAAGGCAACGATTACTGTCTCGTCCTCACGGCGGATGCACCAGGGATCCTCAAAGCGCTGCCAGTTGTCGGCGACCTCTACCTGATAGCCGTCCTGAATAAGCTGCTTGAAAAGACCGTACTTATAGCGGATGCCGTAACCGTCGAGGGGTACCTCCTGGGTAGCGGCTGAATCAAGGTAACACGCTGCAAGTCTGCCCAGACCGCCGTTGCCGAGAGCCGCGTCGTCGATATCCTCGAATACGTTGATATCGATGCCCTTCTTGGCGAGGAGCTTCTTGACCTCGTCGAGAATTCCGAGGCAGTAGAGGTTGTTGTACATCATTCTGCCCATCAGGAACTCCGCGGACATATAGTAAGCGCGTCTTTCACTGTCGTGTTTTGCCTTGCTTTTTGCCCAGTTGGGAGCGATTTCGCCCATTACCGCCTTGCCGAGAGCAAGGTGAAGCTCGGAAGCTGAAAGCTCCTCAATCTTCTTGCAGTACATTGACTGAGCGGTAAGCTCGAGCTTTTCCATGATTTTTGACATTATTAATCCTCCAATCGTCCGCAATTAACAGACATTGTTTTTAATTTTTCCGCCAATTCCTTAGTGAGAGCTTCCTGCGTAACTCTCCAAGTCCAGTTGTCGCCGAGAACCGACGGTGTATTCATCCTCGCTTCCTTGCCGAGTCCGAGCAGATCCTGCATAGGTACGATCGCCATGTCAGCCTTGCTTTCATAGGCGGTGCGGATCAAGCCCCAGTTAAACGGCTCGTCAGGAGGCATTTTGCAATATTCTCTCGCGTATTTAACATCCTTGGGGTCGGCGGTCTCGAGCCAGCCCATGAGGGTGTCGTTGTCGTGAGTACCTGTATATACGACGCAGTTGTTGGTGTACTTGTGAGGCAGATAGTCGTTCTCCTCGCCGCTGTCAAACGCAAACTCGAGAACCTTCATGCCGGGATAGCCGGTCTGCTCCATGAGCTCGGTAACGTCGGGAGTGAGAGTGCCGAGATCCTCGGCTACGATTTCGAACTTGCCGACAGCCTCCTCCATCATCTGGAAGAACTTGATTCTCGGTCCCACTACCCACTCGCCGTTGATAGCGTTCTCGGCGGGATACGGGATCGAATAGTAGCTCGCGAAGGCGCGGAAGTGGTCGATACGGGTGATGTCGTAGAGCTTTGAAGCCGCCTTTACGCGCTCAAACCACCACTCGTAACCGGTCTGCTCGAGGTAATCCCAGTCGTAGAGCGGGTTGCCCCAGAGCTGTCCTGTTGCAGAGAAGTAATCCGGCGGGCAGCCTGCCACAGCGATCGGGTCGCCGTCGTCATAGAGCTGGAAGATTTCGGGATTTGCCCAGGTGTCGGCGCTGTCCATTGCAACGTAAATCGGCATATCGCCCATGATCTTGATGCCGAGGCCGTTTACATAGGCGCGGAAGCTCTCCCACTGCTCGTAGAACTTGAACTGAACGAACTTCCAGAAGGAAACGTCCTTTCTGAGCTTGCGCTCATAGCGCTTTACCGCGTCGGGATCGCGCATCTTGATGTCCTCGGGCCACTCTACCCAGGACTTCATGTCAAAGCTGTTCTTGACCGCCATATACAGCGCGTAGTTCTTGAGCCACTTGCTGTTCTTGCGGGTGAACACGCGGAACTTCTTCTGATCCTTTTTTCTGAAATTCTCGTAAGCGATTCTCAGAACCTCGTATCTGTTGTTGTAGATCTTCTCGTAGTCAACGTGCTGAGGATCGCTGCCCCAGTCGCGGCTGTCGAGATCTTCCTTGGCGACAAGACCCTCCTCGACCAGAGTGTCGAGATCGATAAGGTACGGGTTGCCTGCATAGGTAGAGAATGACTGATACGGCGAGTCGCCGTAGCTTGTCGGGCCAACGGGGAGAATCTGCCAGATCGTCTGACCTGCCTCCTTGAGGTAATCCGCGAATTTGCGGGCCTCTTTGCCGATGGTGCCGATTCCGTAGGGGGAAGGAAGCGAAGTGATGGATAATAATACGCCTGCGCTTCTTGCCATAAATTATCAACTCCATTCTGACGGATAATTAAAAATTTTCTATGTCCTCGCCGATTTCCTCGTTTAGGCACACGGGCACATAGCTTCAAGCTTATTTTATCACAAAAAGTGTGCCTTTTCAAGTATTTTGGGAGTCATTCATCAACTTTTTTTGTAAATGTTAGCGAATCAAGCCGCTGATAACGCGCACCGATTTGGTAAGTCTGTGCACCGGTGGGTGCTTTCTCCGCCTTTTTAAAGGTTCATAACTGCTTAAAAGTTCATCAACGGCGGGTCAGGCGTTCTGCTTTCGGCAGGCGCAGCTGTCTCTGTCATGCTTTTGCGGTAAAAAAACGGGGCAGAAAAGCGTTTGCCTTTCTGTCCCGAAGGAATATTAATTCAGATTATTACTTAGAGTACTTTCTTCTGTAGAAGTAGACAGCTCCGACTCCTGCAACGAGAGTGAGCAATACGGCGATCGCGGGGAATGCCTCTCCTGTCTTTACAGTACCGTTAGCCTGGGACTTTGTAGCCTCAGACTTGGTCGCCTCGTCCTTAGTAGCGGCGGTTGTTGGCTGTACGGTTGTGGGAGCAACGGTAGTCGCCTCAACAGTGGTAGGCTCAACGGTTGTAGGCTCAGCTGTGGTGGGCTCAGCTGTTGTCGGCTCAACGATGGGCTCTGCGCCGTTGATTGCGGGGATAGTGTAGGAATAAATTATGGGCTCGACCTCGCCTGTCTCCTTGGACTTGGCGTTGATCAATACTGTGACTGTTCTCTCAACAGGTGAGGGAGCTGCGGTAAGAGTCCATGTATTCTGCTTCTCGCCTCTTACGGGGAGATCGCCTGCGTTGAATACGGTATTGTCGGCTGTTACACCGGCGGGAAGTACGAGAGACATCTCAACGTCGCTGAGCTGAACGGTGCCGCTGTTGCTGACGTAAGAGGTGAGTCTGACGGGATTGTAGCTGTTGCCGTCCTCAGAGATGGTGAAGCTGCCGTCGATCTTGGTCGCGCCGAGCTTGAGCTCGCTACCTTCACTGACGTCGATATAGCCGAGACCGTAGTAGGTCGTGAGTACACGGGTTTCGCCGGGTGCAAGCTCGCGCTCGAGCCAGATAACGTTTACCGCGCTGTCGCCGATTTCCTCCGACGTATCGATCTCGGGAACAAGCGGATATCTTGAGTCGCCGAAGTTTCTGAACTGCACAACGTCGGGCTTGCCCGCGCCTGTAGCGAAGGTGCCTGTGCCGATCGTCTTGGGGCTCTGGAGGCTGTCGAACGCCTGGAAGGACGCAGGAATGTTGTCGCCCTCAAACTGGGTCTTTGTGCTGATCGCGCCTACGCCCGCAACACGGAAGGGTGCATGGTCGTTGCCCTCGACCATGGTGTCGAGGAAAAACTTGCCGCCGACGTTCTTTGTTGTGTCGGTGTTGTTTGTGAGTGTGAGTGAAAACTCGGCGGTATCCAGCGCGCCGTTGGTGTTGTTGCCGATAATGCGGATCGTTCTTACAACATCGATGCCGTAAACCATTGTTGTGCCGGTGAGCGTTAGGTTCTGGGTATCGACAACGTCGTTAGTAAATGTCGGAATGGTCATGCTTTCGTTTACACTGACATACGGACGCGAGGTAGCGTCGGCTGTGTCGCCGTATCTGTTTATGAACGAGAACAGGAGGTTGCCGCCTTTTGTGCTGAACATATCCATTCTGTCATCGCTTGTTCTGATAATAAGGTTTTCATTCTCAACTCTCGCCGCGGAAACGCTGATAACGGCAGTTGCCGCGAGAACCGCCGCAGCGCCTAAAGCCGCGACTTTTTTCATTATCTTTCTCATGATAAAATAATCTCCTTTCAAAATCCATGCGGATTTTCCAGGATAAATATATCATCAATCTCCACTAAAGTCAATACTTCCCTGAGCGAACAAAGTATTTTTGGATTTTTGTCTATCCATTATTTTTTGCGTTTTTTCGAATTGTGCACCATGCACAACGATACAAAATAGTTTTCATTGAATACCTACAAAATAAAATGCCTGTACTTTTTGTGAAACTTTGATAAATTCAAATCTGTTTTTCTGACAAAAATCACATATACAAAGTCCATTTAAAATGGTATAATAATTGTATATGCGCTTAAATACCCATATGAGGAGGAAATATATGAAACTACACGGTATTCATGTGCCGCACCGCAAGAACACGGCGCAGCTGCCGCCGGTGCGTATCGCGCCGCCAAAGACCGTGGTTATTCCTATGTCGATGCACATAGGCAGACCCGCGAAGCCCGTCGTCAAGCGCGGCGACGAGGTAAAGGTCGGCACGCTTATCGCTCAGGCGGACGGATATATCTCCGCGCCTATCCACTCGAGCGTCTCGGGCAAGGTGCAGAAGATAGACGAGATCACAATAATGAACGGCTCCAAGGTGCCCTGTATCCTTATCGACAGCGACGGACTGCAGACTCCCGACGAGAACATCACTCCACCGGAGGTTCACGACCTCGACAGCTTCATCGACGCGGTGAAGAACAGCGGCTCCGTCGGACTCGGCGGCGCGGGCTTCCCGACGTTCGTGAAATTCGTCACAAAGGATCTCTCGGTTTTCAAGTACGTCATCATCAACGCCGCGGAGTGCGAGCCGTACATCACCTCGGACACGCGGACGATGCTCGACCGCACGGACTCGATAAAAAAAGGAATTGAGGCTCTGAAAAAGTACCTCGGCGTAAAAACCTTCATCATCGGCATTGAGGACAACAAGCCCGAAGCCATCGCGAAAATGAAGGAGCTTGCCGCAAATACTGACGGAGTGAGCGTGAAGGTTCTGCCTGCGATGTACCCTCAAGGCGGCGAGAAGGTGTTGATCTACAACTGCACCGGAAAAATCGTTCCCAAGGGCGGCTTGCCGCTTGACGTCGGCGCTATTGTTATCAACGTCACGACTCTCGCGTTCATCGCGGAATACCTCGAGACGGGCATGCCGCTCGTTGAAAAGTGCGTGACCGTCGACGGAAGCGCGGTAAAGGAGCCGAAGAACGTGATAGCCCCGATAGGCACGACATTCGCCGATCTGCTCGAGGCAGCAGGCGGCTGCAAGGAAGATCCCGCAAAGCTCCTCTACGGCGGTCCGATGATGGGCATAACCGCTCCGTCAGCCGACAGCCCGATCATGAAAAACACAAACGCGGTCATCGCTATGGGCAAAAAGGAAGCCAAGCCGCCGAGAACTACGGCGTGCATCAACTGCGGCTCGTGCATCAACCACTGTCCGCTCAGGCTCGACCCGCGCGAGATTGCTCTCGCCTACAAGACTAACGACGCCGAAGCGCTCGAAAAGCTCTGCGTCGACCTCTGCATGGAGTGCGGCTGCTGCTCGTACATCTGCCCGGCGCACAGACCGCTGGTACAGACGAACAAGCTCTCGAAGCTCGTGCTCAGACAGTATCAGAACAGCAAAAAGGAGGGCAAATGATGAACAAGCTGATCTCAACCGTTTCGCCCCACTTTCACACAAGCCGCAGCACTCAGATGATAATGCTCGACGTTATCATCGCGCTCGCTCCCGCGGAAATCGCCGCCGCGATCATCTTCGGCTGGCGCGCTCTGCTCATCGTCGCGGTATGCGCAGGCACCTGCGTGCTCTCGGAGTTCCTCTTTGAGAAGCTCTGCAAAAAGGAAAACACGATCTCTGACCTCTCGGCGGTCGTTACGGGAATGCTGCTCGCTTTCAATCTGCCGGTTACTATCCCGATATGGCAGGCTATGCTCGGAAGCGTTATCGCGATCATCGTAGTCAAGCAGCTGTTCGGCGGCATAGGACAGAACTTCGCGAACCCCGCTATCACCGCCAGAATAATCATGCTCGTCGCGTTCTCGGGAGATATGACAAAGTGGATCGCTCCCGGCGGCTTCTTTACCGACGTCAACGCCTCGACAAGCGCGACTCCTCTTGTCGCAATGACTAACAGCACGGATATGCCGTCCTACCTCGACCTCTTTCTCGGCAACTGCGGCGGCTCCCTCGGCGAGACCTGCTCGCTGGCGCTTATCCTCGGCGGCGGCTACCTGCTCGTCCGCCGCGTAATAAGCTGGCACACGCCCGTTGCGTTTATCGGCACCGTCGCACTGATGTCGCTCGTCTGCGGCAAGGACGTTCTCGGTCAGGTGCTCTCGGGCGGTCTGCTGCTCGGCGCTTTATTCATGGCTACCGACTACGCCACCACTCCCAACACTAAATGGGGCAAGATAATCTTCGGCGTGGGCTGCGGTCTTATCACGATACTTATCCGCTTCTGGGGCAACTACCCCGAGGGCGTGAGCTACTCGATACTCCTTATGAATATCCTCACCCCGTACATCTCAAAGCTGACGCGGTCAAAGCCGCTTGTGGGAGGTGTTGAGGAATGAAGGACATAATCAAACCCATCGCGGTGCTCGGTGCGATCTGCCTTGTTGTCACCGCACTGCTCGCCTACATCAACTCAGTCACCTCGCCGATCATTCTCGCCGCCGAACAGAAGGCTGCCGAGGAAGCAAGGCTCGAGGTCATGCCCGAGGCGACAAGCTTTGAGAAAATCGACTCTGAGCTTCCCGAGGGAGTTACGGAAGCCTACCTCGCCGACAACGGCGGCTATGTATTCATGCTCACCACAAAGGGCTACGGCGGCGACATCAAGCTCAGCTGCGGCATTATCGACGGCAAGCTCACTAAAATCAAAACCCTCTCGCACAATGAGACGAGCGGAATAGGCTCAAAGGTCGTCGCAAGCAATTACGGCGATAATTATATAGGAAAAAGCGAGGACGATTACTCGGACGTCGACTCGATAACCGGCGCGACTATCTCCTCAAAGGCTTACAAAAAGGCGATCGGCAACGCGTTTGCCGCTTACGATGAACTGACGAAGGAGGCGAAGTGATGAACACCCTGCAAAATTTCTCTAAGGGTCTTGTCAAAGAGAACCCCGTTCTCGTTCTCGTTCTCGGCACCTGCCCCACTCTCGCCACCTCGACGAGCATTTCAAACGCGCTCGGCATGGGCTTGGCGGCTACCGTCGTTCTGCTCTGCTCGAACATTGTCATTTCCGCCCTGCGCAAGGTCATTCCCGACAAGGTGCGCATTCCCTGCTACATCGTGCTTATCGCGGGCTTCGTGACAATGGTCCAGATGCTCGTCAAGGCGTTCGCTCCGGCACTCGACGCGGCTCTCGGAATTTATCTGCCGCTGATCGTCGTCAACTGCATTATCCTCGGACGCGCCGAGATGTTCGCTAACAAAAACAAGGTATTCGACTCGGCTGTCGACGCTCTCGGAATGGGCGCGGGCTTTACCCTCGCGCTGAGCCTTATGGCGCTTATCCGCGAGGTTTTCGGCAACGGAACCTTCTTCGGTCTGCCTATCCCCGTGCTTTATGACAACCACATTTCCATTCTCACAATGGCTCCCGGCGGCTTCTTCGTTTTCGGTCTGCTCATAGCGGCGGTCAACAAGTTCTCCGCAAACAAGCCCAAGAAACAGGAATTCGGCTGCGCGGGCTGTCCGTCGGCTGAGGTCTGCTCGCACTCCTGCGCAAAGAGAGAGGAGGCTGCGGCTAATGACTAAGCTCATCATTATCCTGCTCTCGGCGGTATTTATCAACAACTACGTGCTCTCGCGCTTCCTCGGTATCTGTCCGTTCCTCGGCGTATCAAAGAAGCTCGACTCCGCAACGGGAATGAGCCTCGCGGTCATCTTCGTAATGCTCATGGCTACCGCCGCTACGTATCCGATACAGATGTATCTGCTCAACCCGAACGGTCTGGGCTATTTGCAGACGATAGTATTCATTCTCGTCATCGCGGCTCTCGTACAGCTCGTCGAGATCGTACTAAAGCGTTACATTCCGTCGCTGCACAAGTCGCTCGGCGTTTACCTGCCGCTTATCACCACCAACTGCGCGGTGCTCGGCGTTACTATCCTCAATATCGACGAGGGCTACACCTTCCTTGAGGCGATGGTAAACTCGCTCGGAAGCGGTCTGGGATTCTTCCTCGCGATGGTCATGTTCTCGGGCGTGCGCTCGGTGCTCGAAAAATCCGACGTGCCCAAGAGCTTCAAGGGTCTGCCGATAACGCTGGTCGCGGCGGCGATAACCTCGCTGTCCTTCCTCGGCTTCGGCGGCGTTATTGAAAATCTGTTCGCGTAAGGAGGTAATTACATGGAAGCGATTCTCACGGCGGTCATACCCGTCGTAATCATCGGCGTGATCTGCGCCGCGGTGCTCGTTATCGCCGCAAAGGTCATGGCGGTCAAGGAGGACGAGAGGTTCCCCGCGATCAGGGAATGCCTGCCCGGCGCGAACTGCGGAGCCTGCGGCTTTGCCGGCTGCGACGGCTACGCCAAGGCTCTCTGTGAAAACCCCGACACTCCGGCTAACCTCTGTATTCCCGGCGCGGACGGAGTTTCAAGACAGCTCAGCGAGATACTCGGCGTTGAATTCGCCGACGTAGTCGAGCAGGTAGCGGTCGTCCACTGCTCCGGCGACTGTGAGCACACTCAGGACAAGGTTGAATATCAGGGCATTGAAACCTGCGCCGCGGCAAAGCTTATGTACGGCGGCAAGGGCAGCTGCACCTACGGCTGTCTCGGCTTCGGCGACTGCGCTAAGGTCTGCCCGCACGATGCTATCTGTATTGCGGACGGAGTCGCCCGCGTCAATACAAACGACTGCGTGGGCTGCGGACTCTGCGCGAAGGCTTGTCCGAACCGACTTATCTCTCTCGTCGCGGACGTTGAAAGGGTCGTTGTTATGTGCAGCAACAAGGACAAAGGCGCTGTCACAAGAAAGGTCTGCTCTAACGGCTGTATAGGCTGCAAAAAGTGCGAGAAGGTCTGTCCTCTCGGCGCGATAAAGGTCACCGACAACGTGGCGGTCATCGACTACGATAAGTGCGACAACTGCCCGGACTTCGCGGTCTGCGCGAGAAGCTGCACCACAGGGTGCATAATGACGGCTGACCTGAGCGGAGTTCACAGAGTCAAGTAATTTAATAGCACAGGGCGGAGACGAAATCAATCGCCTCCGCCCTTTTCATTTAAAGCTCCTCGTCGTCCTCGGCGTAATCCTCATCGTCGGGGTTCGCGGGAATCCTGCCCGTCATCTCGTTGGTGTACACCGTATTCATTTCGGTGATGGGCGTGTCGTCGGACTTCTTTTTCTTTTTCTTGCTCATAAAAAATCACCTCGGGGTTATTATGCCCGGGGTGAAATTTTTTATTCTTTTACTATCAATTTTTTGATTTTATAAACGTCGCCGTCCATTACGGTGTACTGACTGCGCAGCTCGCCCTTTATCTCGGGCGAAATGCTCTGGTGGACATACAGGCTGTCGATTCCGAAATCAGCCGCTCCGCCAATATCGGAAATATAGTCGTTGCCTATCATTATGCTCTCCTCTTTTTTGAGCCCGTAGCGGTCAAAAAGCGCCTGATAATAATGCGCGTCGGGCTTTGATGTCTCCTCGTCGGAGCTGATGCAAACGCCGTCAAAATACTTGTCCAGACCGAACATATTCAGCTCGTTCTCGGTGAACACGCGCTGGGCGTTCGAGAGGAGATATATCTTCTTGCCGTGGGCTTTGAGCGTGTCGAGCAGATCGAGAACTCCGTCGTAGAGCTTGATATACTTCGTCGAATAGCAGCGGAACGCCTCAGCAATGAACTCGACGCGGCTCTTTGTCGCCTTGACGCCCTTCTGTGTGAACAGAGCCTTGAACACCTTCTCGATTTTGATATCGATGACGGTGAATTCGGGGTGGCGGCGGCGAACTGACGCCTTCTCTTTTTCGACGAGCCTGCCGTACTCGCGCTTTATCTCCTGCGGGGTGTACTGAGCGCCGTGGTAGGAGTAGAGAATTTGCAGCGACTTCCAGAGCTTTGCCTGCCACTCGTCGGTGTTGATGTCGATAAGGGTTCCGTATAAATCGAAAATGTAGTTTTTATACATTGTATCTCCTCCGTTTCTTATACCATTATATATGGAAAAATCTCCGATTGCAATAGCTTTGAAAATATGTTAAAATTTTTTCATAGAAGGTGGTTTTATGACGAAAAAGGAAATCGCGCTCTCGGCTGTCGAGGCGCTTAAAAACGAATATCCCGACGCGAAATGCTCGCTAGACTACGAAACGCCGCTTCAGCTGCTTGTCGCGACAAGACTCTCCGCCCAGTGTACCGACGCGAGAGTCAACCTCGTAACGCCCGCGCTGTTTGAGCGTTTTCCCGACGCGGAGAGCTTTGCCGCCGCACAGCCCGAGGAGGTCGCGGAGTATATCAAATCCTGCGGACTGTACAAGACAAAGTCGAAAGACCTCGTTGCCATGGCGAAAATGCTCGTCAGCGACTTCGGCTCCGTTGTGCCCGACAATATCGACGACCTGACAAAGCTCCCCGGCATTGGCAGAAAGACGGCGAATCTCATCTGCGGCGACGTTTACGGCAAGCCCGCCATCGTCGTCGACACCCACTGCATAAGAATCACAAAAAGGCTCGGTCTGCACAAGGAGACCGACCAGAGAAAGATCGAAAACGCCCTGCGCAAGCTTCTGCCGCCCGACGAGAGCAACAACTTCTGTCACCGCCTCGTGCTGCACGGCAGAGCGGTCTGCACGGCTAGGAGTCCGAAGTGCCGGGACTGCTGCATGAACGGCTTTTGCCGTATGGGAGTAAAGGAGCTGAAAAATGGAGATTAAGCTACTCGCTCTCGACCTCGACGGCACCGTCCTGCGCACCGACAACACTCTCGCTCCCGAGGTCAGGGACTCGATAATTCAGGCGATAGACAGCGGAATCGAAGTCGCCGTCGCAAGCGGCAGACCGTTCTCGTCAATGCCGGAGGATGTGCTCGCAATAGACGGCATACGCTGGGTCATCGCATCAAACGGAGCGGCAATTTATCAAAACGGAGTAAGGACGCATTCCGACACCCTCGACGAAGCGGACGTCCTCCGCGTTCTCGAGCTGACAAAGGAGCATGACCTCATCTGGGAAGCCTTCCTCGAGGGCGAGACCTGCACTGACAAGAGATATTACGACGACCCGATAAAATACGGCTGCACCGAGGCTTATGTCGGTTACGTCCGCGGCTCCCGCGGCTGCTGCTCCGATATGCGCGGCTACATCCGCCGCAACCGCAAAAATCTCGACAGCATTGAATTCGTCAGCACCGACAGAGAGCTTCGCGAAAGGCTGTGGGCAATGCTCGAGAGAGAGCTGCCCGGCGTGTATATAACCTCGTCGTCGAAGAACTTCGTCGAGCTGATGAACGCCACCGCGACAAAGGCGAACGCGCTGAAACGGCTATGCGGATTGCTTGATATCGATATAAAAAACACCGCCGCTGCCGGCAATGCCGACAACGACGCCGATATGCTCGCGCTCGCGGGGTTCTCAGCCGCCGTGAGCAATGCAACTCCCGCCTGTCTGGAAGCCGCTTACGCGGTCATTCCCTCAAACGACGAGGGCGGAGTTTGCGAGCTTATTAATATGTTACTCTGATTTTTCCGCTACTGTCGGCTTCTCGCCCGTGAGGAACTCGATGCTGCGCTCAATAGCGTCGGTCGAGGTGCCCCAGTCCTTGCCGCGGTTGCGGTAGTCGAACATGGAAACAAAGTGCTTGATGTCGCCGTAGAGCGATTCGAGGTAGTTCTTTGTGAGAGCGGCAGTCTCAGCATGGAAATCGCCGAGAAGCTTTGACGGAACTCCGCCCTTGCCCATCGCGGCGGTCATGATGAACTGATAGTGCTTGAGACAGATGAACGGCTGCTCGCTGTAGGTCTTGCGGAACTCTCCGCCCTTTGCCCACTCAGCGAAAACAGTGGCGACGAGGTGGAACATATCCGCCTCTACCCTGTCGCAGACGTAGCAGGAATTCATCGTCTGACGGATAGCCTCGAGCTTCTTCTTGTCAGGCTTGCCGCCTAGCTTCTTGGGCATGAGCTCGTCCCTGATTACCTCTAGGTGGGTTTCGAGAATAAGCGCGTTGGGCAGCTTCTGTCCGAGCTGAGTCATCCGCGAGAAGTGACGGTGACAAAAGCCCTTCTTGTTTGTCGCGACGCGGACGCTCGGCTCCATCATAGCGTCGCCTGTGATGAAGGTCACGTACTGCTCCTCGAGCATTTCCTCCATGCGGCAGAGAGGACAGCCGCACTTAGGCGCAAAGAGGTCGTTGATAGGTATGGTAACAATGGTCTCTTTCATGGCAAAAACTCCTAAATCAGTTGATATTCACATTGTACCACATAATAATTAATTGTGGAAGTTCGGAGAGAGATATTTATGAAAAAGTTTTTAAAATTCGAAAACGTCACCGACCTCGACCTTGCCCAGACGCTGGACTGCGGTCAGAGCTTCCGCTGGGTCGAACGCGAGGACGGAAGCTTTGACGGCGTGGCGTTTGGAAGAAGCGTGAACGTCAGGCTCGACGGCACGGATTTATATATAGAAAACGCCGATGAAGCCGACCGTGAGCTGTGGCACAGCTACTTTGACCTCGGACTCGACTACGGCAGAATACGTGAGGAGATCAGCACAATCCACCCTGTGTTAGCCGACGCCGCGAAGTACGCCCCGGGTATCAGGATTCTCAGGCAGGAGCCTTTTGAAGCGCTGTGCACCTTCATCATCTCGCAAAACAACAACATCAAGCGCATAAAAGGCATCGTTCAGCGGCTCTGCGAGACCTTCGGAGATGAGCTGCCCGACGGCAGCTTTGCCTTTCCCGATGTCGAAAAACTAGCTGAACTGACCGCCGACGATCTTGCGCCGCTGAGGGCGGGCTTTCGCAACCGCTACCTTGTGGACGCGGCGAGAAAGGTTGCCGACGGCGACGTTGACCTCGAAAAATGCCGTACCTGCGGCTACGAGGAAGCGCGGCGTGAGCTTATGCAGATAACGGGAGTAGGCACGAAGGTAGCCGACTGCACCCTGCTGTTCGGCATGCACAGGATCGAGGCTTTTCCGCTCGATGTGTGGATGAAGCGCGCAATGGCGGCTCTGTTCCCCGGAATGACCGCGGAGGACTTCGGACAGTACGCGGGAATCGCACAACAGTATATTTTTCACTACAGCAGAATGAACCCCGGGCTTTTTGAATGAGCAAAGCCTGTCGGATTTTTTGCGTAATACCCTAAAAAATCTGAAAAAATCTGTTGTTTTTATTGTGATTATGTTGTATAATAGATATATATGTTTTGCGCAGGCAAAACTTTTATCCAAAATACTACGGAGGTGTGTGAATTGGTATCCCGCGAAGACCTCGACAATTTTGACGACAGCCTGGACCGGCGCAGACGTTCATCAGGAAGCCGTCCGCAGCAAAGCGGCGCCCGTCCGCAGCGAAACAACTCATATCCCCGAAACGCTTCTCAGCAGCGCCGACCGAACAACGGAGCGAGCGGACGACCCGTTTACCGCAACGCGAGCGCGCGCAGAAGGCGTGAGGCTCAGCGCAAGCGCAGGCTCAGGAACCGCGCGATAATAATCGGAACCGGAATTGCGATCCTCATTCTGATAATCGTGCTGTTCTCACTCATGATACGCGGCTGTTCATCGGGCAGCGGCGACAAGAACAAGGTTTCGACCGACACTATCGCGCAGCAGGGCGGCACCACAGCCGCGACTCAGGACGAGCCGTCAAACTCCTCGCTGGCGCAGGATTTGTCACCGACCTACTTCAAAACGCCCGTTATCAAGGACGACAATACCAACGGCGAGCTTTACTACTCGATCTACGTCTGGAACAAGACAGGCTACGAGCTGTTCGGCGGCGACGACGATCACTCCAAGACCTACGCCAACACCATCAATACCCTCGCTTCAAAGCTGCCGGGTATCAAGGTGTACGACATGATCATTCCGAACCACACCGAGTACGGTCTGCCCGAAAGACTCAAGTCTGGCGACATTGTTTCGACCTCTCAGGCCGAGAGCATCAAGACCGCTTACGCCGCTATGGACAAGAACGTCACGCCTATCAACATCTACAACTACCTCGCAGATCACAACGAGGAGTACATCTACTTCAAGTCCGACCACCACTGGACGGGTCTCGGCGCGTACTACGCCTACAAGGCGTTCGCCGACACCAACAACATGCCCGCCCTCAAGCTCGAGAGCTGCACCGAAAAGACTATCGACGGCTTCACCGGCAGCTTCACAAACTCCGCTCCGAGCCTTGACAGCGACACCGTTCACTACTGGGAGTTCCCCTACGGCACCGAAATGACGCTGACCTATGACGGCGGAGCTACCGAGACCTACGACAGCCCGTACTACACCGGAGCCACCGAGGGCTCGCTGACCTACGGCGTGTTCATCTTCGGCGACAATCCGCTGACTGTCATCAAGTCGAAGTCCGAGAACGCCGAGAAGGGCAAAAAGATCGTTATCGTCAAGGAGAGCTACGGCAACGCGCTTGCTCCGTACTTTACAAACAACTACGAGGAGGTTCACGTAGTCGATTTCCGCTACTTCTCCTCAACCGTCGGCAAAACTCTTCCCGCATACTGCGTGGAGAACGGAATCACCGACGTGCTCTTTGCCAACGGCGTTATGAGCGCTAACACTCAGCTCCAGCTCGACAGCATGTCGGGCATGTTCAACTGAGTGACGGCAAGTCAGCACTGAATCTGTAATCAATAATGAAAGGAGGCGGCAGAATGATCGCGGAAAATGTCAAGGTATCGCTGTTCGGAAGCATCAGCGACGGGCTCTACTCGGCGCGTATCGGCACGGGCGGAGCTATGAACAAGAGCGCCTACGTTGTATCGCATAAAAAAGTCAGAGAATACTTTGACGGCGTAGTCATTGCTGTCGCCGAATTCGACGGACTCGACGGAGAACGTCCGATCGTATCGACCTACGGCGAGGTTTTCTACGAGCCCGAGCTGCGCAGGATACTTTCGCGGCTGCGGAACATCAGGCTCAAGTCTATCCGCTGTCTTTACGAGAAATCCTGCGGCGGCATAATCTTTTACAAGACGCGGCAGAACACGAAGATCCTTCTCGTCAAGAACAACAACGGCAGATACTGGAGCTTTCCGAAGGGTCATATCGAGGATGGCGAGACCGAACAGGAGACCGCTATCCGCGAGATAAAGGAGGAAACCGGACTGGACGTAACTCTGGTTCAGGGCTTCCGCGAGATCAGCGAGTACAGTCCGTTCGGAAAGATACGCAAGAGAGTCGTGTTCTTCCTCGCCCGCGCCTTCACCGACAACGTGAAGATCCAGGAGGAGGAAATCGACAGCTACATCTGGGTCGATCTTCAGCAGGCGAGAAAACTCTGTTCCTACGACAACGACCTCCGCATTATCGAAAAGGCGGAGCTCACGATCCACTTAAAGGGGTAATAATGAGGAGAGGTTTGAATTTCAGACCTCTCTTTTTTCCGCGCAAAAAAGCCTTGCTTTTTTTGTCAGAATGTTGTAATATTAATTATATAAGAAAAAATTTTTATGAATTTTTCGGGAGGGCGCTTATGTCACGCGAATATAAAATCAGAACCAAAAACAAAAACGTATTTCTCCGCGTTAAAAAGGGTCATTTTGCGACCATGCACTGCCACACGAACTACTACATTGACGTGACGACTCAAAAGACCCGTCTGTCCGAGGCGGAGGCTGTCGCGAAGGAAATGGTTGCCGCGTACCGCGCTTCCACGATCGTCGACACGATCATCTGTCTTGACGGCACCGAGGTCATCGGCGCCTGCATAGCGCGCGAGCTGACTGCGGACAACTTCGTCAACATGAACGCTCACCAGACGATCTACGTTGTCAGCCCCGAGTTTATCGGCGGCGGTCAGATGATTTTCCGCGACAACCTGATTCCCATGGTTCACAACAAGCACGTCCTTATCCTCGCCGCTTCCGTCACCACCGGAAAAACCGCTCTCGCGGCTGTCGACGCGATCAAATACTACGGCGGTATCGTGGTTGGTATCTCGGCGATTTTCGCCACCGTCGAGGAATGCGACGGCCACCCTGTTCACACGATTTTCGACCCCAACGACCTCGGCGACTACCAGAGCTACAAGCCGCACCGCTGTCCGATATGTCAGCGCGGCGAAAAAATCGAGGCGCTCGTCAACAGCTACGGCTATTCGGCGCTTTAACTTATTAAAAAAAATTCCCGGCAAGACCGCTGAGTCCTGCCGGGATTATTTTTTATCATTAAATTCTGAGCGCTCTCTTTACGTCCTCGAATTTTCCGAGCACAAATGCGATATCCTCGGACTTGACCATGGTGTCCGCCGAGGGAATCAGCACCTCGCCGCCGCGCTTTATCGTCAGAATATTGAGGTTGTAGTTCTTGCGCGCGTCGATCTGAACAAGCGTTTTTCCGTGCCACGCCTTCGGGACCTTCAATTCATAGATATTGTATTCCTGCTCGAGGTGGAAATAATCCAGAATGCTGTCCGACGCGTACTTTGTAGCGATACGGAGCGCCGTCTGCTTTTCGGGATAGACGACCTCGTCCGCGCCGTTGCGGAGCAAAAACTTCATCTGCACGTCGTTTGTAGCTCTCGAAATCACCTTTCTCGCGCCGAGTTCGCTGAGCAGTGAAGTCGCTTCAAGCGAGCTCTGGAAGTGGCTTCCGAGGGTGACGAAGCACACGTCGTAGTTGTCGACGCCGAGTGTGCGGAGAAATTCCTCGTTAGTACCGTCGCCGATAGTGGCGTTAGTCACATAGGGAGCGATATCGTCGATAGTGTCCTCGTTGGTATCAACGATCATAACCTCGCAGCGAAGCTCCTCCATTCGCATTGCAATCAAAGTGCCGAATTGTCCGGCGCCTATTACCAAAACCGATTTCATAATTACTCTCCTATCCGATTGAAATTTTTTCAAGTGGCAGACGCGACTTGGTATTGCCCGAAGATGGCAGCGCCGCGTAAATCAGCGTCAGTCCTCCGACTCTGCCGAAGAACATCAATACCATTAGTATTATCCTCGACATCAGTCCGAGCTTTGTGGTGATACCGAGCGTAAGACCTACCGTGCCAACGCCCGAGCTTGTCTCAAACATGCAGGTGAGCAGCGGAATGTGCTCAACCTGACTGATAACTACCGCGCTGACAAAGCAGAGAGCAAAATACATAAACAGAATAGCGCCCGCATTTCTTACCGCGTCGTCGGCGATTCTTCTCTTGAAGGTCTGGATATCCTTTTTTCTTCCGAATACCGCGACTGCTGCGAGGAAAAGCACGGCGATGGTTACGGTTTTCATTCCGCCCGCGGTTGAGCCCGGCGAGCCGCCTATCAGCATAAGAATTATCATGACCGCAATACCCGATTCGCTCATCTGCGTCAGGTCGGTCGAGTTGAAGCCCGCCGTTCTCGTCGTTACCGACTGGAAGAACGAGCTGAGTATCCTGTCGGACATATTCAGATTGCCGTATTCGCAGAAGAAGAAATAGATCGCCGGAACAACTATCAGAAACAGCGTCGTGATAAGCACGACCTTTGTCTGCAGCGAATAGCGCTTGAAGCGGAAAAGATTTGTTTTCAGGTCGCCCCATACGAGGAAGCCGATACCGCCCGCGATGATCAGCAGCATGATTATGGTGTTAAGGTAGATATTGCTGCCGTAGGTTGTCAGCGACGAGAACTGCCCGCGCACTCCCAGCAGATCGAAGCCCGCATTGCAGAACGCTGAGATCGAGTGGAAGAACGAATACCAGATTCCCTTGAGAACGCCGAAATCACGGCAGAATACGGGGAACATCAGCGCCGCTCCGATAAGCTCGATAAGCAGCGAGGTTTTTATTATAAATCCGCTGTAGCGGACCATTCCGCCGACAGTGTGCGCCGAAACGGACTCCTTCATCATGCTTCTGTGCCACAGACCGATCTTCATTCCCGACGCGCGCATTATCGTCAGTCCGATCGTGATAACGCCCATTCCGCCTATCTGGATAAGCGTGATAATGACCGCCTGTCCGAAAAACGACCAGTATGTAGCCGTATCCCTCACTATAAGTCCGGTTACGCAGGTCGCCGAGGTCGCGGTGAACAGAGCGTCGGCAAACGGCGTGAACACGCGCTCCCTCGAGGATATCGGCAGCATCAGCAGCAGCGTTCCCACCATGATAAGCGAGAAGAAGCTGAGGATAATAATACGGAACGAGGACATATTTTTCCGTTTTTTCTTTTTGATTTGTTCTTGCATTATGATACCTCTTAATATGATTTATATCATTTCAATGGTAACACAAAAATCTGCAAATGTCTACATAAAAATATCCGGGACTGCCGCAAATGCGACAGCCCCTTGATTTTTTAAAGTATAGAGTTGATAAGTCCGCCCTTTTGAATAATGTTCTGAATGAACTCCGGGAAGGGCTCAGCCTGATAGGTCTTGCCTGTGGTCTCGTCGGTGATAACGCCGGTGTTGAAATCGACCGAAACGGTGTCGCCGTCCTTGATCTCCTTTGCCGCCTCGTCGCACTCAAGGATCGGCAGACCGATGTTGATCGAGTTGCGGTAAAAGATGCGCGCGAAGGTCGACGCGATAACGCAGGAGATTCCGCTCGCCTTGATAGCGATCGGAGCGTGCTCACGCGATGAGCCGCAGCCGAAGTTCTTCTCGGCTACCATGATATCGCCTTCTTGTACCTTATTAACAAACTCCGCGTCGATATCCTCCATGCAGTGAGCCGCAAGCTCCTTGTGGGAAGCGGTGTTGAGATAGCGCGCGGGAATAATTACGTCGGTGTCGACGTTGTCTCCGAATTTATGTACTCTGCCTTTTGCGTTCATGTTATTTCCTCCTTAAACCTTTGCGGGGTCGACGATGTAGCCCGCAACTGCGCTTGCCGCCGCGACTGCGGGGCTTGCGAGATATACCTCGCTGTCTACGTGACCCATTCTGCCGACGAAGTTGCGGTTGGTGGTCGAAACCGCTCTCTCGCCCGCCGCGAGAATACCCATGTGACCGCCGAGACAGGGACCGCAGGTCGGAGTTGAAACGACCGCTCCCGCCTCAACGAAGATATCGAACAGACCCTCGTGCATAGCCTGCAGCCAGATTTTCTGTGTGCCGGGGATAACGATGCAGCGCACGCCCTTGGCGAGCTTTTTGCCCTTGAAAATCTCAGCCGCTGCTCTGAGGTCGGAAATTCTGCCGTTTGTGCAGGAGCCGATCACGCACTGGTCGATTTTTACCTCGCCCGCGGCGATCTCGTCGACGGTTCTGGTATTCTCGGGAAGGTGCGGGAATGCGACTGTCGGGCGGATATCGCCGAGGTCGATCGTGTACTCCTCGTCGTAAACAGCGTCCTCGTCGGCGGTGTACTCGACGGGAGTTCCCTGATATCTGCCGTTGCAGTATTCTCTTGTCACGTCGTCGACCGGGAAAATGCCGTTCTTCGCGCCGGCTTCGATAGCCATGTTCGCGATGCAGAGCCTGTCGTCCATATTCAGCTCAGCCACACCCTCGCCGGTGAATTCCATAGACTTGTAGAGAGCGCCGTCGACGCCGATCATTCCGATGATGTGAAGGATAACGTCCTTGCCGCTGACATAGCCCTTGGGCTTGCCGACGAGATTGAACTTTATCGCGGACGGAACCTTGAACCACGCCTTGCCGCTGATCATTCCGGCAGCCATATCGGTTGAGCCTACGCCGGTCGAGAACGCGCCGAGCGCGCCGTAGGTGCAGGTGTGGGAATCCGCGCCGATGCACAGGCAGCCGGGTCCTACAAGACCGATTTCGGGCAGAAGCGCGTGCTCAATGCCCATCATACCTACGTCCATAAAGTTCTTGATGTCGTACTTGTTAGCAAAGTTTCTCGTCTGCTTGACGAGAGTCGCCGCCTTGATGTCCTTGTTAGGCGTAAAATGGTCCATGATCATTGCGATCTTGGTGTTGTCGAACACGGCTGTCGCGCCGTTCTGCTCGAAAACGTTGATTGCGACAGGTGAGGTTACGTCGTTGCCGAGAACCATGTCGAGCTTCGCGTTGATAAGCTGACCCGCCTTTACCTCCTCAAGCCCCGCGTGAGCCGCGAGGATTTTCTGGGACATTGTCATACCCATAATTGTATCACTCCAATTTTTAAATATGTTAATTAAACTTTTCAAGACCCTCGAGGGCTCTTGTGATATCCGACTTTCTCGCGTGACCCATGACCTTTCCGTTTACAACGGCGGTGTAGAGCGTGTCGGTGTCGGGATAGAACGCGACCTCGTCGGAATCGCCGTCCTCGTATGTGTATTTAACAGTGAGCGTCGCGTCGCCGCCTGTGCTGCCGTCCTTCGGGTCGGCAAGCTCGATCATTCCGACGTCTGAGCAGAAGCCCGAGAAGTTCTCGATCTGAATCTCCTCGTCGCCGAGGAATACCGTAGTTACATAAGAGGTATTCTCGTTGCCCTCGTCGTCGGTGGTGTGCGACTCGCGTGTGCTGAGCTTAAACGCCTTATCGTTTACCTCGAAGCCTGTCAGCGCCGTCATCTTGGGATAGAGCACGTACTCGCTGCAGAGCTTTTCGTAGGTCGTCTCGATCCACGGAACCTTCTCCGCCTTTATTGTGTAGACGACGTTCCTGCCGTCGAGCATGAGATATGCCTCGCCGTCGGAATCGGGCTTTGAGGCGTAGAGCTTAACGGTCGTGTCGGGATAATCAGCGCTCAGAGTAGCGTAGGGCTGTGAAAGACCCGCGTCGGAGAGCTGTGAATCTGAGGGATTGACGTACGCAACGGAGTCCGCGTACAGTCCGCGTATAGCGCCCTCGATCTTGCTGGACTCAATCTCGCTTGCGAATCTCGTCATCGGCTCTGTGAGGTAGTAGGTAGACGAGAACTTCACGCCGCTGTACCTCTCGAGGGTAACTGACTCTCCGTTCGATGTCACGCTTATCGTCTGCGCCTGACCGCTCTCGCCGTCGTCGGCGGCGTTGTTGATCGTCAGACTTATCAGATCATTCACTCCGAGGAGGAAGTTGTTGGCGGTATCGGTCTCTATAACGTAAATGTCCTTGCCGTCGCCGAACTTGATATATGTTCCTCTCGCCTGAGGAGCGTCCGCGCCGACGGTGATGACTTCCTTTGTGTCGTCCGTGAAGGTGATCTCTGCCACAGAACGCGGCTTGTCAAAGCCGAAGTCGCTGCCGCCGTCGTCCTTGCCCGCTATTCTGGTGAACGAGAGTGTAGCCGCGGCGTTAGCGATCCTGTCGGCGACGCCGGACTGCTTGTCGAACTCCTCGAAGCCCACGAGGGTGTACTCGGTAGCCTCGCCCTCGGGTGTGTAGGCGGTGATGTCGATAGTGCCCTTTTCGTTCTCGATGTGCATTGACTTGATGTCGGCGGGCACGTATTCCATCAAAGTGCCGTAGCCGTTCTCAGCGCCGCCGGTCTTGCCTATGACCGCCTGGTGAACGCCGTTTGAGTCGGTGCTGAGCGAGATATCGGCGGGCTCGTCGGGTGTGGCTGTATCTGCGTCGGTTCCGCCGTCCTTTGGCAAAAGAAGCAGGAGAACCATAACTCCCGCGAGAATGACCGCTGCGGCGAGTATCGCGATAACCGTTATTTTTTTACTTTTACTCATTACATATGCCTCCTGCGCAGCCATACTACTATGCCGATAACAAGTATCGCGACGGGAATCACGCCGATAAAGATGATGTTCATCGCGCCGGTCGTGGTGATGTCGGTAACACCGAGCTCGTTGTTCTCGAGCTTTTTGCCGGTGATCGTAACGCTCTCGTCAGACTTGTCGGAGACCGTGTTGAGCACGCTCATGAAGAAGTCGGCGTTGTTGAGGCTGTTCATCGTCATGAAATCCGAGGAAAACATTCTGTCCGAACCGAAGATGATAAGCCTTGACTCAGCGCCTGACCCGCTCTTGACTCCCTCGGCGGCAACCGCAATATTCTTGCCGGTTATTCCGTCCTCGGGCTTGAAGCTGTCGTCCGCGTCGAGCGGGAATATGCCCGCGCGGTCGGAAGCGTTGAGCAGACCGTGAGCGGTGTTCTCGTCGGTGATCTCAATGCCGCGGGTCTGGTAAACCATGACGGGAATCTCCTTGTTCTTGAGCCCGTCGGTGTAGTAGTCGTTGTAGTCTGTGATGAATACGAACATGTCGGAGCTGCTGAGAAGGTGATCCTCGCTCGTCTCGTATACAAAGCCGTCGGTGAGCTTCATGCCCCACTCCTCGATCAGCGACTCGGCGTTAGGCGTCTCGGCGTTTTCGGGAGCCGGAATGTAGATGAGGTTCCTGCCGTATTTGCCGTCGTTGTCGAGCCACTTCTCGAGCTTTTCGACTGCCTTTGCGTCGAGGTCGACCTTCGGCGCGTAAATTATCGCGAACTGCGCGTCGTCGTCGAGGTCGTCAGTGAGGAGCGAAACCTCGCGCACGTCGTAGGCGTTGTTGGAAATCAGGGATTTGAGCGCTGTGTAGTCGCTCTCCTGATTGCCGGTGATGAAGTCGACAACGACCATATTCTCTGTCGTTACCTTCATCGCAGCGGTGACTGTCGCCTGCTCGATAGTCGTGCCGTTTACCTGGTGGTAACCCGCCGCGAGGTACTGCTCGTCGTAGGTGAAGCAGTCGTCTGTCTTGACGCCCTGATAGCGGTCGCCGCACTCCATGACCGCCATTGTGTTGTTGGAGCTCCAGTCGATATTCTTATATTTATTGGTAAATGAAGGATTTGAGGTGGTATCGACGTAGGATACGGTGAATTTTCCGCCTGACGCCGCCTCCATTTTTTCGAGCAGGTTCTTTGCCTGAACGAAGTACTCGCCGTTGCCGACGAAGGAGTTCTCGGGACTGAGAATGTACATATTCACATCGTCGTCGAGGTGCGCCATGAAATCTTCAGCGTCGCTTGAGAGAGCGTAAGCGCTGTTTGCGGTCAGATCCATTTTGAGGTTCGGGAAACGCTCTACGAGCAGTCCCACTACTATGTTGAGCACCACGACGAGAGCGACTGCCGAAACAACAAGTACGGCGGCAATACTGCCGTGGCGGGCTTTTCTCGATTTGAGGAACGCCTTGATGCCTTTGGAGGATTTGTTTTTCTTTTCCATATATATACCTCCTTAGCTCCAGCGTCTTTTCTCAAGCGCTCTGACAGTGAAGAACAAAAACAGCGCCGTCACGCTCAGGAAGAATATCACATCGGTAATACTGAGAATACCGTATGTGAAGTTTTCGTAGTAATTCATGAAGCTGATCTTCTCGATAGCAGTTGATATCCAATCGACGCTGATGTTGTTCACGAAGTAGCTCATCATGCTGATAAGAAGTCCCGCGCCCATTCCGAGGACAGCGGCGACAACCTGACTCTCCGTCAGAACGGAAATGAACACGTTGATCGCTATCATCGAGCTGCCGAGGAGGAGCGTTCCCAGCAGAGTGCAGAGAATCACCGACCACTGAGGCTGTGCGAAGAACGAGATCACCACTGCGTAGACGAGGAAGATCACGTTGCACATCGCGAACATGATGAACGCCGCCAAAAACTTGCCTAGCACTATCTCCGTGAGCGAACAGGGCGAGGTCAGCAGCGCCTGGTCGGACTTCTGCTTCTTTTCCTCCGCGAACGACTTCATCGTGATGATCGGAATAATAAACATTATTATGAAGAACATGCTTGAGAATACATATGTCAGGCTGGTGGAGTTCTGCGCGAATACGTAGAAATTAAAGAACATACCCGAGAAGAAAAAGAACACCGCCATTACGACGTAAGCCGTCGCGGAGCTGAAATACGCGCTCATTTCGCGCTTTAGTATCGCGCCCATATCATTGACCTGCCTTTCCCGCGTCCTGAGTCAGCTTGAGGAACATGTCCTCAAGGCTCTCGTTGCCCGACTTCATCTCGAGAATCGGAGCGTTGATACGCGCCATCGCGCTGAACACCTCGCGCCGGATATCGAAGTCGTTGCCGTATTCCACGCTGTAAACCGCGGTTTTTTCGCCGAGCTCGCGCACCTTCATGTACTTCTTTACGCCGGGTATCTTCTTGATCTCGCCGATGATCTCAGACGGACTGCCCTCAACGGTGAGCGAGAGCTTCTGGGTGTCGGCGAGCGCCTTTGAGAGCTCGTCTGCCTTTGAGTCGGCGACAAGCCTGCCCTCGGAAATTACGATTATCCTGTCGCAGGTCGACGATATCTCGGAGAGGACGTGCGACGAGAAGATCACGGTGTGCTTCTTGCCTAGACTGCGGATAAGCTTGCGCACCTCGATGATCTGCTTGGGGTCAAGACCGACGGTCGGCTCATCCAGAATCAGCACAGGCGGATTTCCGAGCAGCGCCTGACCGAAGCCCACGCGCTGACGGTAGCCCTTGGACAGGTTCTTTATCAGCCTGTCAGCCTTGTCGGAAATGCGCACCAGACGCATGATCTCGTCAATGTGCTCCTTTTTGGGCAGCCTGACTTTTTTGAGGTCGAACATAAACTCAAGGTACTTGCGCACCGTCATCTCGGGATAGAGCGGCGGAATCTCGGGAAGATAGCCGATTTTGCGCTTTGTTTCGCGGGGGTTCTCGAGAATCTCGGTTCCGTCAACCGTGACGGTTCCTGAGGTAGACGATATGTAACCCGTGATGATATTCATGGTTGTGGACTTGCCCGCGCCGTTAGGCCCAAGGAAACCCAGAACCTCGCCCGTATCGACGGTAAAGCTGATGTCGTCAAGAGCCTTGATGTCGCCGTAGCGTTTGGTAAGGTTTTTCACCTCAATCATGTGCTTCACTCCTTGTATATTTATAAAACACCGATAATAATATTACCACAAAAAACGCCGTTTGGGTAGGGCTTTATAAAAATTTTCAACGGAATTTCACATTCACGTATGATTTGTGCGTCAACGGACAAACTATACTCATTGAAAGGAGAATTTCCATGCAATACATTTACGCTTTTCTTGTCGGCGGAGCGATCTGCCTTATCGGGCAGCTGCTTATCGACAAAACAAAGCTCACACCGGCAAAAATCCTGACAGGCTTCGTTGTAGCGGGAGTCGCGCTGAGCGCTCTCGGTCTGTATCAGCCTCTCGCTGACTTTGCGGGCGAAGGCTCCGCCGTACCAATAAGCGGCTTCGGCAACCTTATGGCTGAGGGAATGAAGGACGCCCTGCGCGAGGACGGCGCTCTCGGAATTCTGACGGGCGCTCTCAAAAGCGCCGCTGCTGGTATCGGCGCGGCTATCATTTTCAGTCTGTTAGGAGGATTGTTAGGAAAGGCTAAGGGCAAGGACTGAGGTTTGTATAATTTTGCCGTGGTATATGCGGAACATTTGTGTTATAATGGAGAAAACGCGCCTTCGCGAAAATATGAAAGGAAGTTTTATCTATGAAAAACACAACAAAGCAGCTGCTCGCGGTGCTTTTGGCTCTCGTTTTGACCGTTTCGTTCATGACGGCAATGGCGGTCAGCACCTCGGCGGCAACAACCCCTGTTCCCGTCGGCACAAACGGCGACATCCAAGGCGGCACCAACCACTGTGAGGAATTCAGCACGACCTATCCGGATGACCCGATGCCTCCCGTCTTTGAGGTGATCCCCAAGCTCGTCATCTCCCAGCCCGAGCTCGACTATCCCGCCATGCCCGAATACGCCATGACGCAGACCGGCAGCTCGGATGATCTCTATTTTTATGAGACCCTGACGCTCAAAGCGTCTCCTTATCCCTATGAGTGCAACGTCGCGCTGTATTCCGCCATCTTCCCCGCCAATCCTCCCGAATACTGCGAAGAGGATAACATCGCGTTCTATGTGAGGAAGGACACCGAGGTCACCTTCCGCTACCACGCCTTCACCGACACGCTCACGGTTGAGCGGAACGTTGATCTCGAAATGACTGACAGCGAGTACACGCTGCCATATGAAGAAACTCCCACCACCATGGAGCCCACCTCCGAACCGATCGGTGAAACGCTGGAGCTCTACTGCATTCTCAAGATCTACCGTCCCGACGGCGCGGTAATGGAAAGCGGCATGTATCAGGCTGTCATGGGCTTCTCCCCCACGTTCACCGCAGACATCAGCGATCTGCCTGTTTTTGACACACCCTATAAGGCAACACTCAATGTTTATTCCTGCATCTGGCCGGATGAACTCGTTTTCAGCAGCGACGAATGGTTCTATGTGCGCAGCGAGGGCACCGTCAGCTTTAGGGCATACGCTCCCTCAGCTTCTCTTGACGTCAGCGGAAAGGGTATTGAGCTTACCTCAGGTCCCGACGTTACTTATCCGACCACCATTCCCGTATGGACGACCGAGCCCGACGTGACTACGCTTCCCCCGGTGTGGACGACAGCTCCCGACGTGACTACGCTTCCTCAGGTTTGGACGAGCACTCCTCAGGAAACTACCATCCCCGCGCCTATTGCCGAGTATATGATCGGCGACATGAACATGGACGGAGATCTCTCTGTCGACGACGTTACACTGATCCAGCGCGCGGCTGCCGAACTGATAGCTTTGAATCCGTCTCAAAAGCTCCTCGCGGACGTCAACAACGACGGAATAATCTCCGTTCTCGACGTGACCTGCGTTCAGAAGCACCTCGCGGAATTCACCGAGGGCACAGGTAATACCGGTATGCTCGTAATTGTGACCGGCTGACAGTAAAATAGATAAAATTATTACAGCCGTCAGGTTTCCTGACGGCATATTTTTATGCAGACAAAAGCAGGGCTGCCGCAAAAGCGACAGCCCTTTATTATTTGTATTGATTTTTGTTAAATCAGGTCGCGTCCTCGAAGCTTGCGATTCTGGAGAGATGCGCGTACTTCTGCTCAGCGAACTTCTCAGCCTCGGTGAAGAGCTTCTCTGCTCTTTCGGGGAACTTGCGGGTGAGAGCGTTGTAACGAACCTCGCCCATGATGAAGTCGCGGTAGGAAGCTGTGGGAGCCTTGCTGTCGAGCTGGAAGGGATTCTTGTTCTCAGCAGCAAGTCTGGGATCGTAACGGAAGAGGTTCCAGTAGCCTGCGTCAACAGCCTTCTTCTCCTCGAGCTGAGCGATGCCCATGCCGCCCTTGATACCGTGGTTGATGCAGGGAGCGTAAGCGATGATCAGCGAAGGACCGTCATAGCTCTCAGCCTCTACCATAGCCTTGAGTACCTGGTTGTTGTCGGCGCCCATAGCTACCTGAGCGGTGTAAACATAGCCGTAGCTCATTGCGATAGCGGCGAGGTCCTTCTTCTTAACGCCCTTACCGGCAGCTGCGAACTGTGCAACAGAGCCGATAGGAGTAGCCTTGGAGGACTGACCGCCTGTGTTGGAGTAAACCTCTGTGTCGAATACGAGAATGTTAACGTTCTCGCCGGAAGCGATTACGTGGTCGAGACCGCCGAAGCCGATATCATAAGCCCAGCCGTCGCCGCCGAAGATCCACATGGACTTCTTGGCAAGCTCGTCCTTGTCAACGAGAGTCTTCTTAACGAGCTCGCCGACCTTAGCGTCGTCAACAGCCTTCTCGAGCTCTGCGATAAGAGCGTCGGTAGCGGGACGTGAAGAGGTGGAATCTGTGATAGTGTCGAGATAACCCTCGCAAGCTGCCTTGAGGTCAGCGTTGTCGGTGGTATCCTTGATCTCGGTTACATAACCAACGAGTCTGTTGCGGATAGCCTTCTGTCCGAGAGCCATACCGAGACCGAACTCAGCGTTGTCCTCAAACAGGGAGTTCATCCACGCGGGACCGTAGCCCTTCTTGTTGGTGGTGTAAGGAGTAGCAGGTGCGGAAGCGCCCCAGATAGAGGAGCAGCCTGTAGCGTTGGCGATGAACATTCTGTCGCCGAAGAGCTGTGTAACGAGCTTAGCGTAAGGAGTCTCGCCGCAGCCTGCGCACGCGCCGGAGAACTCGAGCAGGGGCTGCTTGAACTGGCTGCCCTTGACGGTTGTGAACTTGAACTTCTCGCCTACCTCGGGCTTCTCGTCTACGGTCAGACCGTAATCAAAGAGAGCCTGCTTGGGTCTCTGAGAATCGATGGGCTTCATAACGAGAGCCTTCTCGCCCTTCTTGCCCGGGCAAACCTGAGCGCAAGCGCCGCAGCCTGTGCAGTCGAGGGTGGAAACGGTCATAACGAACTTGAGTTCCTTAAGGCCGATCATCGGGATAGCCTCTGTTCCCTCGGGAGCAGCCGCAACCTCGGCGTCTGTCATGGGAACGGGACGGATAACAGCGTGAGGACATACGATCGCGCAGCGGTTACACTGGATGCAGTTAGCGCTCTGCCACTCGGGAACGTCTACCGCGATGCCTCTCTTCTCGAAAGCAGCGGAGCCGTTGGGGCAGGTACCGTCGATGTGGTCAACGAACGCGGATACGGGGAGCTTGTTGCCCTTGTAAGCGTTAACGGGCTTGAGGATGCCGTTTACGTACTCTACAAGAGCGCCCTGTCCGTCAGCCTTGTCAGCTACGGCGTCGTCAGCGGCGTTAGCCCAATCAGCGGGAATCTCGACCTTCTTGAGGTCTTCCATACCGCGGTCGATAGCGGCATAGTTCATGTCTACGATAGCCTGACCCTTCTTGAGGTAGGACTTCTTCGCAGCAGCCTTCATGAATTCCTTAGCTTCCTCAGCGGGAATGATGTCGGCGATCTTGAAGAACGCGGACTGAAGAACGGTATTTACACGGCCGCCCAGACCGATTTCCTTACCGATCTGAATAGCGTCGATGGTGTAGAAGTTGATCTTTCTCTCGGCGAGGATTCTCTTCATCTTGCCGGGGAGACGCTTGGTGAGCTCATCAACGTCCCAAGCGCAGTTGAGCAGGAACGAACCGCCTTCCTTGAGGTCGTCAACGATGTCGTACTTGTCAACATATGAGGGGTTGTGGCAGGCTACGAAGTCAGCCTTGGAGATGTAGTATGTAGATTTGATCGGTGTGTTGCCGAAACGCAGGTGGGATACGGTAAGACCGCCGGACTTCTTGGAGTCGTAAGCGAAGTAGCCCTGAGCGTACATGTCGGTGTGGTCGCCGATGATCTTGATGGAGTTCTTGTTAGCACCGACGGTACCGTCCGCGCCGAGACCCCAGAACTTACAGCTGTGGGTGCCTGCGGGAGTGGTGTCGGGATTCTCAACTACGGGGAGTGAGAGGTTGGTAACGTCGTCTACGATACCGATAGTAAAGCGCTTCTTGGGAGCGTCGGACTCAGCGTTTCTGTAAACAGCGATAACGTCGCCGGGTGTGGTGTCCTTGGAGCCGAGACCGTAACGGCCTGCATAAACCTTAACGCCTGCGAACTCGGAATCATTGAGAGCTGCGAGAACGTCGAGGTAGAGAGGCTCGCCGATGGAGCCGGGTTCCTTTGTTCTGTCGAGAACGGAGATAGTCTTGACAGTCTTGGGAAGCTCATCGGTCATGTACTTGCCAACGAACGGACGGTAAAGTCTTACCTTGAGCAGACCAACCTTCTCGCCTGCAGCGTTGAGGTAGTCAACAACTTCCTCTGCGCAGTCGCAGACAGAACCCATAGCTACGATTACGTGCTCAGCGTCAGCCGCGCCGTAGTAGTTGAAGGGCTTGTAGTCGGTGCCGATCTTCTCGTTGACCTTGTTCATGTACTCGATAACAACCTCGGGAACAGCGTCATAGTACTTGTTGCACGCCTCGCGAGCCTGGAAGAAGATATCGTCGTTCTGAGCGGTTCCGCGGGTTACGGGGTGCTCGGGGTTGAGTGAACGTCTGCGGAATTCCTCTACAGCGTCCCAGTCGAGCATGTCGGCGAGGTCAGCGTAGTCCCACTCCTCGATCTTCTGGATCTCGTGAGAGGTGCGGAAGCCGTCGAAGAAGTGCAGGAAGGGAACTCTGCCCTTGATAGCGGTAAGGTGAGCAACGGCGCCGAGGTCCATACACTCCTGGGGATTGTTGGAGCAGAGCATCGCATAACCTGTCTGACGGCAGGCGTAAACGTCTGAGTGGTCGCCGAAGATCGAGAGTGCGTGGCTGGTGAGAGCACGTGCCGATACGTGGATAACGCCGGGGAGCAGCTCGCCCGCCATCTTGTACATATTAGGAATCATCAGGAGCAAGCCCTGAGAAGCGGTGTAGGTGGTGGTGAGCGCACCTGCCGCGAGAGAGCCGTGAACCGCGCCTGCAGCGCCGCCCTCGGACTGCATCTCAGTTACCTGAACTTCTCTTCCGAAAAGGTTCTTAAGGCCGTTAGCCGAGTACTGGTCGGTAAGGTCAGCCATTACGGAAGAAGGTGTGATGGGATAGATAGCCGCAACGTCGGTAAACGCGTATGATACGTGAGCAACCGCGCTGTTGCCATCCATGGTTTTCATTTTTCTTGCCATGGGATTTCGTCCTCCTTTTTTATCAAACGGCTTTAGGTGAATTGATAGAAAGCCGCAACGTGTAGATAAACACACGTTTCATCACCCTATATTTTATCACTTTTGACAAGACTTGTAAAGTATT
The DNA here is from genome assembly GCF_018918205.1 of Lachnoclostridium sp. MSJ-17. Classification (GTDB taxonomy): domain Bacteria; phylum Bacillota; class Clostridia; order Oscillospirales; family Acutalibacteraceae; genus Ruminococcoides. Next base: position 54,651 of record NZ_JAHLQB010000028.1, read on the forward strand.
ATTTTTAAAACGTGTACTAAAAGTTTGTTGATTCTGCACATTTCCTTTTACGCGAAAAAAGGGAGCCCGCAAGGAGCTCCCCTGAGATGTAAATTTAACTTTTTATTAATCCAAAAACGCCGCGCCGATGATTCCTGCGTCGTTGCCGAGAGTGCAGGTGCAGAGGAGAGTCTGCTTGTCGTTGTGCTTGGTGTAGCGCTCCTCCTCGATGATCTTTCTCAGCGGACGGAGCAGGTTCTCGCCCTGATTTGAGATACCGCCGCCGATGCAGAGTACGTCGGGCTGGAAGATGTTGATGATGTTTACAAGACCCGTCGCGAGGTAGCCGAAGTAGGTGTTGAGAACCTCCTGCGCGTCGTTGTCGCCTGCCGCAGCCGCGTCAAACGCTGTCTTGCCGTTGACCTTGTTGATGTCGCCGTCGGCGAGCTTGAGCATGTAGCTGTAGTCGAGCTTGTCGGAGAGGATCTTTTCCTTTGTCAGGTTGATAAGACCCGTCGCGGAGGAATAAGCTTCCCAGCAGCCCTTTCTGCCGCAGCCGCACTCCTTACCGTCCTTGACGATAACCATATGACCAAGCTCAGCGCCCGCGAAGTTGGAGCCGCTGTAGATCTTGCCGTTAATGATGATACCGCCGCCGACGCCTGTGCCGAGGGTGATAGCTACCGCGTTCTTAGCGCCCTTTGCGGAGCCTGCAAGAAACTCGCCGAGAGCCGCCGCGTTTGCGTCGTTCTCAATGAGAACCTTTTTGCCCAGACGCTCCTGCATCATCTTCACAACCTCCCAGTTGTGGAAATGAAGGTTTGCGGAATACTCGATAACGCCGGTCTTGGGGTTTACCGCTCCGGGTACGCCGATGCCGATGCTCTCGACCTCGTCGAGAGAAACGCCCGCCTTTTCGCAAGCCTTCAGAGCGACCTCAGCCATGCTGTCGCAGATAGAGCTTTCAGGACGCGGAACGTTTGTCTTGCACGAAGCCTTCGCCACGATTTTGTAGTCCCCGTCGACCAAACCCGCTACGATATTGGTGCCGCCGAGGTCAATTCCCAGTCTATACATTTTAAACACTCCCTGTATTTAAATTTTATAGCTTTATCATACCACAAAAATACAGGCAACGCAACAAGAATTTTAGATATTTTTACGGTTTTAGTTAGTAGTTGGTAGTGATCGTAGTTACAGAGCTACACTGCACTCTTAACTCTCTGCTCTGTTGAACCTGAATTTCTTACCTATGTTTCTCGTGTAGCCGTCGGTGTAGATCTCCGCGAGTTTCTGCTGGATTTTTGTCGCCTCGGTTATGTCGATCACGCCGTCCGCGTTGATGTCGGCAACCGCCGTTGTCTTTTCATCTGCGGCAGTGATCTCCGCGGCAATTCTCTGAATCTGCGTCGCGTCGTCAACGGTGATTTCTCCGTCGAGGTTCGCGTCACCCACGGCGAGAGTTTCCGCCGTGCCGTCGTCGGGAATGACAATATCATAGCTCTGCGGTTCGAGGGCGGTTTCGATTTCCGGTGAAACAGGTCTTATACTCAGCTTTTCGGGCACTATCCAGCCGGGCAGACTGATCTTGTAAATATAGTTTTTGCGGCTTGCGTAGGTATTGACCCTTTGCGCGTCGGAAAGGCTCAGGGTTCGTCTGTAGTACATCGGCTCATCCGCGGCAAGCTCGAGCGTCAGATCCTTGATCCCGCTGTCGCGCTTTATATCGACGGAGAAATTGAGTATATGCGGATCATTCTTCTGATCCGGCTCGTTCACGCTCACGCCGTAAACATACAGCGCGTTGCCCAGCCATGTGTTGCGGCGGCTGTACCATTCCCTGAGGAAGCTCACGTTCTCCTCAAACGTCGGCTCCGGCGTTCTCTGCTGAACCGTATACTTCTTGCCTGCATCCCAGCCGGCTTCGCTGAAGTTGCGGCTGAAAACCTCTCCGTATTGTCCGAGGAGTCTGTCCATAAGACCGCCTTCGGAGTAGATATCACAGAAATATGCGTAGTGCTCCGTGTAGATTCTTCTGACAACGTCGCGGAACTCGTTTTTCAACATAAGATAATATACCATATTGGTGTAGGCGACGTGGAGCTTCTCGGGCTGAGCGCAGTTTTGATATGAGGGTGATTTGGATTCGGGATTAGGGTTGCCCGAGGCGAGGTCGTAGTCCCACGGAGGTCCCGCAAAAAATTTTCCGTCCTTGTAGTAATAGAAAACCGAGCTGTAGTTGGCGTCCACGTTCTTGACAAACTCGTTGAGCAGGTAGAACTTCGCGAAGGATTCCATATCGGCGGCTTCCTCCATGCGGCTGTAATCCCTGCTGATGAAGGCAGACGTCATCTCGTCGGTCTTTTCCTGAATATATGCGACCTGCTCGTCGTTGGGCTCCTCGGGCTCGCTTACGGCAAAGCGGTAGCCGTTGGAATTGATGTATGTCACGCCTTCCTCTACTCGCTGCTGCTCGACCTCAAGCAGGAAGTCCTTCATTCCGTTGTTGCTCTCGATGTCGATGTCGACCCTGTCCTTGCCCTCCTGAACAGGCTCCATAAGGGTATAGCAGCCCTTGTACACATCGTCGACCCACAGCTCGACGTACTTCTGATTCGAGGTATAGGCGATACCGAGCTCCTGCGCGATATCGAAGGCAATGTAGTTGCGCATGAGCGTCGGGTCAAAGCAATTCGCGAGCAGAGCCCACTTTTTGCCCTTGCCCATGCCGAGCACGTCCTTTTTCTTTGAGAACTTAAAGGTGAACGGTTTTTTCTCGGCGAGCGCGGTGCTGTTGCCGCGAACCTTGAAGCTCGTCTTATCCTCAAGCACACTGCCGTCAGTGTCCTCGATTTTTATTTTCGCGCCGACATAGCCGTCAGCCTTTTCAATGCTGTTGCCGTTGCCGTCATCTGTGGTGACATAGATTTTAGGTACCGCCGCTGCTCCGTCCTCAGCCGCGTTCACGCTGACGCAAAAGAGACTGATGAGCATGGCTGTGCAGAGCAGAAGAGAAATAAATTTTTTCATCTTGAACATCTCCTATTATTAAAGGGCTGCCTCGATGACAACCCTTTAGATTTTTAGCTGAAATTGTAGGAATAGTTGGGAGCTTCCTTTGTGATCTGAATATCGTGCGGATGACTCTCTCTGAGACCCGCGCCGGAAATGCGGACAAACTGAGCCTTTTCGTGGAGTTCCCCGATAGTAGCGCAGCCCGTGTAGCCCATGCCTGCCTTCAAGCCGCCCATGAGCTGGTAAACGGTGTCGGAAAGCATTCCCTTGTAGGGTACGCGTCCCTCGACGCCCTCGGGAACGAACTTGCGGTTGCTCGCCTGGAAGTAGCGGTCAGCGCTGCCCTTGCCCATTGCGCCGAGACTGCCCATTCCGCGGTATACCTTGAACTGTCTGCCCTGATAGAT
>NZ_JAHLQB010000029.1 GCF_018918205.1 Lachnoclostridium sp. MSJ-17
CTCGTCGATAAGGGCGCGCGTTGACGGATTTACGGCTGCCGAGAAAAGTATCCAGTCGAGCATGCGCTTGCTCGAATAAATATCCACGGTTTTTATTGTGCCGTCAATGGTCTTTGCCGCCGCTTTGTTTATCGCGCCGTTTATATCCTTGTCCGTACCGACAATAATTAGCTTCTCCTTTGCTCTTGTAAGAGCGACATAGAGCATACGCATCTCCTCGTCGGTATTCTCGCGGCGTTTTTTCATGGTTATCGCGCGGTAAGGAAAGGTCGGTGTGCGAACAAAGTTTTTCAGGGGTCTTATTCCGACGTATTCCTCGCTGTCACAGAGTACATTGCTGCGGAAATCCATTTCGTTGAATTTATGGGCGGTGTCGACCAAAAAGCAGACCGGAAATTCAAGACCCTTTGATTTATGTATGCTCATCACCTGAACGCAGTCCGCGGAATCGCCCTTTATCCGCGAGGCTGAGGCAAGCTTGCGGTCGCCGCTCAAAAGGCGGCTGATGTAGCCGTTGAAATCCGACAATGTCTTGTAGCCGTTTGAGGAGAACTTTCTGGCGTACACCCGCATGAGGTCGAGATTTCCCGCCGGATAGGCTCCGCCGTTGACAGCAGACGTCACCGCGATAATCGCCGTGCGCTCATAAACCGACTCGAGCAGCTCGTCGACTGTGCTTACGGACGCAAGGTCGCGGAAGCGCTGTAATTCATCGAGAAAACGCGCGGCTTTTCTGCCTGTATCGCTGTCGTCATCACGGCAGATATTCAGCGAGCGGTACAGCGACGCCTTGCCGCTGCCGAGGCGGATAACCGCCAGATCGTCGGGAGTAAAGCCGTATACAGGACTTAAAAGCACCGCAAGAAGCGCTACGTCGTTGGACGGATTGTCAATTACGCGGAGGATATTGAGGATGAGCTTTATCTCGCGCGCGTCAAAAATGTTCTCGCTCTCCTCACAGTAGGCCGGAATCCCGTATTTGCCGAGCTGCCTGACAAACTCTGCGCTGCCCTTCTGCTTGGACTCGTCGTCGGTTTCCGCGGCGCTCTTGGCGCGCATGAGCACCGCGATATCTCCGTACCGCAGCGGTCTTTCGCCGTCCCTGCCGCGCACGGTATAGCCGCTGTTTATCATTTCTTTGATCCTGCCCGCCGTGTAACGCGCCTCAAGACCGGTGACTGAGTAGTTTTCTGAGAATTTATCGCGGTATATTAGGCTGATTTCGGTATCGCGCTTTTTATCGCGGACATAGGAATCCGCTCCGAAATTGAGGTATTCCTCGGGCTTGTATTCAGCCATAATGCGCGAGAATATGAAATTGACGGTCTCGCAGACCTGCTGACAGCTGCGGAAGTTTTTGCTCAGATAGATCGTCGCCGGATAAACCGGGTTTTCTCTGTCATACGGCGCGTAACGGTTCTTGCGCTCGTTGAACAGCTTCGCCTTCGACTGCCTGAAGCCGTAGATGCTCTGCTTGATATCTCCGACCATGAACAGATTTTTGCCGCCGTCGGAAACGCAGTTGTAGATAACCTCCTGAATCAAGTTCACGTCCTGGTACTCGTCGATGATCACCTGCTTAAACCTTGTTGAAAGCTCCTTGGCAAGCTCTGTGCGTCTGTAATAAAAGCCGCCTGTGCAGAACTCGGAATTTTCCTTCTGACAAGGCATTGCAAGCAGCTTTACCGTCAGGGCGCTTACGTCCGAGAAGGTGCGGATATTACGCCTGTCCTTGAGCGCGCTGATCTCGCGGTCATACGCCGAAACAAGCTCGCTGAGCGTTACCATAAGCCCCGACAGCTCCCTGAGCTCCCCGTCAGCTCCGAGATACGACTGTACCTTTGCGCGTATCTGCGCGCGGCAGCCGAAGATTTTATTTACAGCGGTCTTTTTGCCCTTTTGGAGCTTATCGGGAATTTCGGGGTTTTCCTCGTATTCGGCTCCGAAAAGCTTTTCCGCTCTCTCGCTGAAAACGCCGTAGCCGCCGCTTTCAAAGCCGTTGCGAAGCTCAATTATATTTTTTCCGTCATTCTCGAGCAGCGGAAGAAGGATATCCTCGAGCGCGGGTGTGAGAGGATTTAAGTTTATCGCGCCGGTCAGCTCGGAAAGCATGGAATCGAGCTCGTCGGGAATCACGGCAAAAAGCTCCTGCGCCCACTCGGTCTCCGAGAATGTCATGGCGGTGTATCTCTTTACCATCTCGTCGAGCCACTGAGAGCGGAAGGGCTGGTTCTGCAAAAAGCCGTGAACCGAAAGTACAGCCTCGCGAAGCCCTTTGTCGTCGCCGCCCGAGGCAAACGAACGAAGAAGTCGGACAAAATCCGGTGACCCCGCCGCGTAAAACGACTCAAACACGGTATCGAGAGCCTTGGAGCTGACGGTCGCGATTTCGTCATCGCCCGCTATGCGGAAATCGGGTTCGATATTCAAAACTGAAAAATGCTCGCGTACAAGCGACGAGCAAAAGCTGTCGGTCGTTGAAATGTGAGCGGTGTAGAGCTTCTGCTTCTGTCGGAGGAGCTGCGTTGAAGCTCCCTCGGCAACAATTCGTTTGTCGAGCTCCTTCTGAATCCTTTTCTTCATCTCGGCAGCCGCGTCGCGGGTAAAGGTCAGCACGAGCAGCCTGTCTACGTCTACGCCGCCGTCGCCGGTAATAAGCTCAAGGACATGCTGAGCGAGCACGGCTGTCTTGCCCGAGCCCGCTGCCGCCGACACGAGCACCGTGCCGCCGGAATTTATCGCGTCAAGCTGGTCGTCAGTCCATCTGACCTCATTTTCAGGCATCGCCGTTCACCTCGCCTTCGTTTGCCGCGTCGACCTCGTCCTTCATCTTGCTGAGGATATAGTCGCGCTTGTTTTTCTTTACCGCGGCAAAAATATTATTCTTTGGTTCATTCATGTTGTACGAGCACGCGTCCTCGTACGCGCAGTAATCACAGGTTGTACTGCTGCCGAGCTTGAGCGGCTGCGCGGGAATAATGCCGCTGTAAAGGCTCTCGCCCATATCTCTTATCAGCAGATCGACCTTGCCGAATACGGTCTGCAGCTCCTCGGGAGTGACCTTGGTGCTCGACTTAGGCTTAAAGCTGCTCTTGTCGGCAATGCTGAAACGCTCCTCGTCGACATAAAGACCCTTGAGCTTGAACGCGTCGCGGATAAGGTCGTCGGGCGTTGTTCCCTTTGCGTCCTTCTCGGAAAACTGCCCGAAAAGCACGTTTGAATACAGCACTCCGCCGGGCTTGAAATCGCCGTAGCGGTAGCCGCCGTTGCGGGCGATTGCGATAAGGTAGATAAGCATCTGCAGATCAAGCCCGTAATACGCTTCTGTAAGACTGAAGCCCTTTGACTCGGATTTTGATTTATAGTCGATGATGCGTATGTATTTTTCTCCGCTCTGAACGGAGCTGTCGACCCTGTCGACCTTGCCGCGTATCCTGATTTCGTGGCCGTCGGGCAGAATGTAGCTGTAGCCCGTGATATCGTTCGGAAAATCGAGCTCGGCGTCCTCTACGTCAAAGGCGCTGTTTGTCAGCTCGTCAACAATAAAGCGGATAACCTTGACGGTCTTTTCCATCAGCATATCAAACTGGAAGGAAAATGAGCCGGTCTTGTCCTCAGCGCCGCCCATATACGCGTTGAGATAGGCGGTGAACTCGGCGGTTACGAAGGCCTTGATCTGACCGTCGGTGAGAGATGAATATTCGGACTTTGCGCTGTAGGTTTTGAAAAACCTCTCGAGCACCTTATGAACGAGGTTTCCGCGCTCAAGAGGATTTATCTCGGCGCGGCGCTTCTCGTCGATTTTAAGTCCGTAGGCGCAAAAATAGCGGAACGGACACTTGTAGTAGGTCTGTACCTTCGAGGCGGAGTTGTCGAGGACTCTGCCGAACAGCTTGTCCGCGTTGTCCGCGTTTTTCATGGCAAACGGGTTGTGCGCGACTGCGTTTTCGACCGCCTCAAGTCTGGGTCTGTAGCCGGAATCATTAGCGAAAACCTCGCGCAGCTCCGACAAATCGGCGGAATCGTCACCGAGGGAGAGCGAATACGCTTCAAAGGCGGTTTCCATGCTGACGAGCATGTCCTCATAGGGTATACGGCTTTTTATCGCTGTGCCGAGCTTCGGGAAAAGCTTGCGCACCTCGTCTATCAAAACGGAGGGCTTGAGTCTGCCGCCGGCGCTCTCCTCGTTCGCCGCCGTGAGAGCAAGCTTCGGATAGCTCAGGTACAGCTTTTCAGAGGCGGATGACAAGCAGTTATATGTCATAAAAATTTCGAGATTCACAAAATCTACGGGGTTTTCCGTGATTTTCAGGTCGTTGTCAAAGAGCGCCTGCAGCTCGTAGTCCGAAAACAGACCCGAGCTCTGCGGATTCGCGGGAAAGCTGCCTTCGGTGCAGCCGATAAGAAATACCGCCCTGTAGTGAGGGTCGCGGACGCGCTGGGCGTTCGTGATGATGACTGAGTCGAGGTAGCGCGGTATTTCCGCAAACTCAATCGCGGACAGCTCGAGGGACAGCAGCTCGTAATAACGGCGAAGCGGCATTTTCTCATTGCCAACAGCGTCCTTCAATCTGTCGAGAGCCCTGACAAACAGCTCCCAGATGCGGATTTGCTCTGCGGACAAATCCCCGGACACGCCGTTTTCGAGCTTACGGCAGAGCCTGTCCATGCCGCCGCGGACGTCGAGCTTCTCTGTCAGCAGATCATAGAGCAGCTCTGTCACCTCGCCGGCAGTTTTGTCCTTTACGGCTTCCTTAAAGGTTAGCAGCGCGTCGACTGTGGTTTTGCGGACGCGCTCGGCGTTCTCGCGCTTTTTATCATCCCTGAGCGGTTCGCCGAAGCCGCGTGAGCTCTTTGTAAACTCGCTGAGAAACGCGGCGTTGTCAATGTCCCAGACGAAAACGTAGTCCTCAAAATCGCGGATCTCGCCCTCTGCGAACGGAAGCAGTCCGCTCTTGAGGAGCAGCATCATGTCGGAACGCTCAAAGCGCTCGAGCAGAATGCGGAAAACCGCGTTGACCGCGCGTGCGACAGGCTTTACGTCCAGATCCTTGCGCTCGTCGAGAAAATAAGGGATTTGGTACTTGTCAAAAATCGCGTTGATTATGCCGCTGTAGAGCTTTGTGTCGTGGGTGATGACGGCGATTTCTCGGTAGCGGCAGCCGTCTTCCGTAACGAGACGCTTTATTTTACGCGCGGCGTTCTCGCACTCGTCGTATGTATCGTCCGCCGCGTAAAGCTCTATATTTTCGGGCGTGTTTTCGAATTTATCGGTAAAGTCCGCTCCCCTGAAGGCTCCCTCCTCGAGGAAGCTGAGCTCCTCGTTTTTGAAGCGGACGGTTTTTTCAAGTCTTACGGGAGAAAGGATTTTTACATTCTGCTCCCCGGCAAAGCGTTTTAGCCTGCGGAAGGTCTGAGCGGACGTGGCGAAAACTCCGTTTTCAGACTCACACAAAGGGTCGAGCGTGAGAGATACCACTAGCTCCTCACAGTTGAGAACAAGGTGTTCGACGAGCTTCATCTGCTGGGCGGTAAAGCCGCTGAACGCGTCGATAAAGACCGTATATCCTCTGAAAACCTCCGGGTGAGAAACCAACAGCTCGTTTGCCCTGTCGATATCGTCGAGCGGGTCGACGTGCGACTGAGAGAGCCTGCCGCTGAACACGTCGAAGATATCGGCGGTGTCGAGAAGCTTCTTTTTGAGCGTTTCTTCAACAGAACCTTCCGCGGCGCGCCGGAGCTGCTCTGAGGATACGCTGTTCTTTTTGCACTCGAGCAGAGTTTCGAGCATCAGCGAAGTCAGGCTGCGGTTGCTGCGCGGATTGAGCAGTCTGAGCTGACCGTCGAGATCGTCCAGAGCGCGGCTCATCAGAACGGCTCTTGTGCCGTTGTCGACCGGAGCCATGGGCGGATTTGAGGTCTGCGAATACACAAATCGGCACAGCTTGTTGAAGCCGAACACATTCACCTTCTGCTTATTTGGAGCGCCGAGCAGCCTCAGCATCTCCTTCTCGGTCTCAAGGCTTATCTGGTCGGGAATAAGTACGATCAGCTTGTCGCAGCCGCTCTCGGTTTTTTCCTTTATCATACTGTACATCTCACGGGTTTTTCCTGTTCCGCTCCTGCCGAGGATAAAACGAATCATATCACTCACCTCTTTCATTTAATTCTATTTAAATATGGCTTGGAGCTGTTCAAAAAGCTCCACTATCCTGAATTTATATTCGGGCTGTTCATTCGTGACAATCTTGTATTCGCTGTCACTGTACGCCGTTTTTGCCCTTTCCTCGCGCTCAGACGCCGCTGAAAGACAAATCGACGGGTACATCACGCACCACCAGTTATGTCCCTGCGCCCTGCCGAGCGTTATTCTCAGCGCGTCGTACATTCCCGAGGGAAGCGTGTAGTTTTCGTAGTAACGGGTAGTAAAGTACATTCTCGTGATTTCTGCCCTGACCGGGTAATCAAAGCCGTTTTTCATAACCTCGGTTTTGGCAATATCCGCAATCGCCTGAAGATTATCGCGGACGGCGCTTTCCGCCGAGCTTTTGTCGGAAGCGTTTTTGAACAAATCCCGCGTATATTCCAGAACCCTGTCCCTGACCCTGAGCTTGAGCGACTGGTCGGCTTCGGAATCGGAATTCGCAATGATATGAAGGCGGAAGGTATCGTCGGAAATGCACCGGCAATCCGCGTGAAATGGAATCATGGAATACGCAACCGTGAAAACAAAGGCTATGCAGATCGCTTTAAGTAATAATTTCATAATAAAAACCTGTCCTTTCAAAGTGAGTATGGACAGGTTTTTTTCCCTTATTCAACCGCGCAGCCGATTTTTATGGGCTTGCACAGGAAGGTTTCGGGGTATTTCTCTTTTAACTGCTCATAGCATTTCTTCGCCCGTCCCGACGAAGTGAAAATCGCGAACACCGCAGAGCCTGAGCCGCTCATACCGGCGCCTCTCGCCTTGCAGGAGAGCATGACGCGCTTGATTTCATTCACCTCGGGGATTTGCAGGGCAAGCTCGAAGTCGTTGAAAACAGTTGTGGATATCATGAACATATCCCTGCTGTAGAGCGCCTTGACCATCTCGTCGGTATAGGACGGGTGCGGCGCGAGAGCGTCGACCTTGCTGTACGCCTCGCCTGTTGACACGCTGACGGTGTCGGGCTTGCAGATGACGATATCCGAGCAGCGGAAGCCCGGGAGCTTTTTTATCGTAGTGCCGGTGCCGGTGCACAGTCTTGTGCCGCCCTCAATACAGAACGGAACGTCCGCGCCTACCTTCTCGCCTATCGCGCGCATTTCGTCGGGCTTGAGCATGGTTGAGAACATCGCGTTGAGTCCCATGATAACCGCCGCTCCGTCGCTGCTTCCGCCCGCGAGTCCGGCTTGTGTGGGAATAGTCTTGTCGATATCGATATGAACGCCTTTTACGTCCATTTTGCAGTAGTCAAAGAAGCGATACGCCGCCTTTGCGCAGATATTGCTGTCGTCGCAGGGCACGCCCTCGTAATTGCAGGAAATCGTCACCTTTCCGCTGTCGTTATCGGTAAGGGTGATGACGTCATACAAATCGATCGCCTGCATTACGGTGGAAATATTGTGGTAGCCGTCCGGACGCTTGCCCAAAACCTCGAGCGTGAGGTTGATTTTTGCGGGAGCCTTGATCTTAATCTCCATTTTTCAGTTCCTCAATAAATTCACGTATCCTCTGGAGCGCGATTTTCAAATGCCTTAGAGAATATGAATACGATACTCTGACAAAGCCCTCGCCGCACTCGCCGAAGGCTGTGCCCGGCACAACTGCGACGTGCTTTTCCATAATAAGACGGGTGCAGAACTCGTCGGAGCTCAGTCCCGTGGACTTTATGCACGGAAATACATAGAACGCTCCAAGCGGCTCAAAGCATGAAAGTCCCATGTCGTTGAAGGAATCGACGACAAGACGGCGGCGCATATCGTACTCGCCGCGCATGCGGTCAACATCTCTGTCGCCGTTTTTGAGCGCCTCGATCGCCGCGTACTGAGCGGTGGTCGGCGCCGACATGATACCGTACTGGTGGAGCTTGGTCATCTGGGCGATTATTTCGGCGGGTCCGAGGGCGTAACCCAGACGCCACCCGGTCATGGCGTAGGACTTCGAAAAGCCGTTTATTACTATCGTGCGCTCGTACATTCCGTCGATTGACGCGATTGAAACGTGGTCGCGTCCGCCGTAGGTAAGCTCTGAATATATCTCGTCGGACAGCACGAAGATGTCCTTCTCGATGCATACCTTGGCGATCTCCTCGAGGTCGTGCTTCTCCATGATTGCTCCCGTGGGGTTGTTCGGGAACGGAAGGACAAGGAGCTTTGTCTTGTCTGTGATCGCGGCGCGCAGATCGTCTGCCCTGAGGCGGAAATTGTCCTCGTTCTTTGTGTTGATGATCACGGGATTGCCGCCCGCCATGACGGTCAGCGGCTCGTAGCACACAAATGACGGCTCGGGAATAATCACCTCGTCGCCGCGCTCGATCATGACGCGGAAGCACAGATCGATAGCCTCGCTGCCGCCGACAGTGACAAGGGTCTGCGTCGAGGGAGAATATGTAATCCCGAAACGCCTTTGGTAGTAGCCGGAGATCTCCTTGAGCAAATCGGAAAAGCCGCGGTTCGGAGAGTACCATGTCTTGCCCTTTTCAAGGCTGCGGATTCCCTCGTCGCGGATATGCCACGGAGTCTGAAAATCAGGCTCGCCTATGCTGAGTGAGATGACGTCCTGCATCTCGTTTGCGATATCAAAAAACTTGCGGATTCCCGACGGGCTGACCGACTGAATACCGCTGTTCATATACCTCGAATATTCCATCAGAGAATTAAACTCCTCTCGTCAGCCTGATTATCCTCGTCGAAGATATTCATGCCTCTGTCCTTGTAGCGTCGCATAATGAAATGGGTGCCTGTGGAAATTACTCCGTCGATCGTTGAGAGCTTTTTCGCGATGAACATACCGATATCCTGCATGGTCTCGCCGCGCACGATAAGCGCGAAGTCGTAAGCGCCCGCCATTAGATAAACGGACTCGACCTCCTCGAACGCCATGCACATCTTTGCCATTTCGTCAAAGCCTGTCTCCTTCTTAGGAGTGACCTTGAGCTCGATCATAGCCTCGACAAAGCTGTCCTCGATGCCTTCCCAGTTGACAACAGCCTGATAGCCCTTGATGATCCCCTGGTTTTCGTACTCCTTTATCTGAGCCTTGATATAATCCTCGGGTTCGCCGAGCATAGCGGCGATCTCGCCCGTTGTGAACTGAGAATTTTTGCTTAAGAGCTGTAAAAGTTTATCCATTATTATACCTCCCATGTATTACACAGCCTGCAGCGCGCGGCTGTCGATTGTATTGATAAGATTTGAGCATACCGCTGCGGCGACGCAAAAAAGCTCGTTTTTGCTGTCGGCAACATTGATCTCGCAGTAATCCGCGTGATTTCTCTGTTCGGAGATCAGAGTTTTATCAACGTCGATAATGCTGAAATTTCTCGCGGCAAATTCACCGGTTATGCGCCAGTTGCTGCCGTAAAAATTCGCCGAAATGCCGTTGGCTCCGGGAACGGTTACGAGTGTGACATGCTTTCTGTCAAAGCGCAGCACATAGGTCACGGTACCCGCAAGAGGAATCCGCCTGATTCTTGCGGCTTCATTTCCGGAGGCGTCGGTTATGACGAGCTTGAACCTTGTCATAAGCCCCGATGACGGAACGGACACAAGGTACTTTACCTCACCTAAAGCGTCGCTGACCGTGAAGCATCCCTTGCCGGCGGAGATATCTCTTTTCAAATATAGCGTCATTTCTATCACCGTCAAAAAAATAACCATAGGCATTTTTGATATACCTATGGTTATTATACATCAGTTTTATGAATTATACAAGTAGTTTAGAGCATTGTTCTGCGAATTCGTTTCTGGTGGAAAAGATACTGCGTTTCAATAAGATGCTCATACTTAGCTACATAACAGCTCGTGTATCCCATCATCAGCCAGAACCACATTACCATGAAGGATATGTCGTACAGCAGCGCCTTCTCAAAGAGCGCGTAGATAAGATAGGCGGCAAGAAACGCGAACAGGCACGGATATATTTCGGTACGGACGGTTTTCCGCCTTAAATACAGATGCTGAGCCGCGTGCTTTGCGAACCGGAAGCCGAAGGTGCCGAACAGCAGAGCGCCCAGAACGCCTGTCGATACAATTATTGTCAGGTAGCCGTTGTGCAGGTCGTTATTGTGGTAGCTGTATTTCAGCGTGCCGTTGAGGTACTCCTCGCTGTAAAAGACTATGTTTCCGTTCGCGATGCCTATGATCGGCGAGATCTTGAACAAATCCAGCGACTCGCGCCACAGCTTGAACCTGCCGCTGTCGATATTTGTGTTTTCGTGGTCGAATGTTACGGCTCCGTTCTTTTCATCGGGAGAAGAATCGCCTTCAGCGATATCGTGAATAATCTCCTCCTCATCAAAGAGAACGTCAACAAGCGCGTTCGTCTTTGCCGTTACCGCCGCGAAGCCCGCCTTGAACACGGTGCGGAAAATCATCGACGAGCCGACAAATACCGCCGAAACGAGCAGCAGCGTAACGATTTTGATAAACACCTTGGACGGAGTAAGCCCGACCCTCGTATCGAAAAATATGTACGAGAGATACGCCACGGCGTAACCCAGAGCAAGCACAAAGGACGCGTTTGAATCGCAGAGTATCAGCGCGAACAGGTTGACGATCATACATGAGTAAAGAAAGACCCTGCCGAAGCCGCGCGCCTTTACCTCGCCGCGCAGGCTGTTTTTGCTGAACATATGGCACAGCACGATCGTTACGACAGACACAAAGCCCAGAAGGTTCGGGTTGACAAACAGACCCGTAAACCGGTTCTCGAAAATCGGGAAATAAATCCAGAAAGCGTCGAAAAACTCAAATTTAAAAGAAATGCCGAAGAGCAGGCAAAAAAATCCGACAAGGTTAAACAGCGTGGTGATCACGATGATCACGCGCCCGATCACAAACAGCTCTTCCTTGAAATCCAGATCAGGCTCGGTGTGCATTCCGTAGAACAGAAAAAAGCAAATGGTAACGTGCAGAAACATGAGCACACTGAAAAGAATCGTATATGAAAAATTTATTAGCACCGAAATGAGCGAAAATGCAAGAAAAGCGCCTACCCATATGCCGAATCTCAGCTTAAAAAAGGTATTGTAGCGTTTCTGGTTGAGATACACCAGACGGAGTCCCCAGAAAAACAGAAATACGAGAAATATGTACGCCGGAATCTGCAGAAAGGATACCATGCAGAAAAACAAGTCGATAATATACATCGTTCTGAACAGGGACGAATCGCTTAGCTTGGTTTTGAGTGCTGACATGGTTCACCTCTGAATCAGGAAATTACCTCTTTGACGGTCTTGAACATGAGCTTGATGTCTGAGCCGAAGCCGAAATGCTCGGTATAATCCAGATTATATTTCATTTTTTCGGGGAGGATAGTTTCAATATATACCTTGTCCGCGTCTTCACCGGAGGCGAGCAGCTTTTCCTCGTCCTTGTACATGATCGACGCGAGCGACGTGATTCCCGCGGGAAGCAGCAGAGTTGCGTAATACTTGTCCTCGTACATATCGACGTACCTCGGGACCTCGGGGCGGGTACCGACAAAGCTCATGCTGCCTGAGATGACGTTGAATATCTGCGGAAGCTCGTCAAGGCGGTACTTGCGCAGCATTCTGCCGATCCCGGTTACTCTGGGGTCGCTGTCGGTGGTGACCTGCGTGCCCAGACTCTCGGCGTTTACGACCATCGTACGGAACTTGAATATTTTAAAGCGTCTGCCGTACTTTGTGACTCTCTCCTGTCTGAACATGACCGGACCCTTTGAACCTGCCTTTACGGCAACCGCGATAACCGCGATCGGTATAATCAAAAATACGAGAAGTATAAGTGATACAAACAGGTCAAAGGCTCTCTTGAGCACAATAGATCCCTGCTTTTTTTTTAGAATGCGGTAATAGCGCCTTACCTCGTCGTTGTGAAACTCCGCGGGAAGCTTATTAAATGCTTTCATATTAACCCCTGCAATTCAATAATCGATATAAATGTATACTGTTCCGATTAGATTATAAACCCGACGGAAGCAAAACACAATAAAAGTATCAAAAGTTTCACTAATTATTTCCGAAACGTAAAAACCGACGGTTGCGTTCCGTCGGTTTTTAGGTAATTTTATGGAGTAATCAAGCACATAGAAAGGAAGTCACTGATTAATTTACAAGATTAATATATCACATTCATTGTGAATTGTCAATACTTTTTTTGAAAAAAGTTAGGATTATATATATTTTATTTTTAATTGGAATACCTCTTGACTTCAAGACTAAAACCATGTAAAATATAGATAAGAAAAGAGCTTTGAGCTTCTTTTCTCCACTATAAATATTTGGGTTGGCACATTGCCTGCCCGATGCGTGAATGATTTACAAATAACCCTACAACACTTAAATCGGGAGCCCTACTCTTTGCGTGGTGTGCAGACCTCCCACTTTTTGGAAGAAGGGAGCCTGAAGCACAAAGGTGGGCACCCACCTGTTCTATTCGTAGGCAGGTTATTATTTAAATCATACGGTCGGGCGGGTTTTTTTATGTCTGAAACCGAGTGACATTTTTTTACAGGAGCATGATATTATGAAAGTTTCAGTTTTGGGATGCGGCCGCTGGGGAAGCTGCATTGCATGGTATCTTGACAAAATCGGACACGACGTGATAAGCAGCGGTCTTGAGAACGCGCCGGAGTTCATCAGACTCAGGGATACTCATAAAAACGACTATCTCAGCTTTCCCGAATCGATCAGAATGACAAGCGACCTGAAAACCGCGGTCGGACACGCCGAGGTCATCGTCATTTCCATTTCCTCACAGCACCTGAGATCATATATGACTGATATCGCGAAAAATAACCTCGACGGAAAAACAATCGTTCTCTGCATGAAGGGCGTTGAGGTGACTACGGGCAAGCGCCTGAGTCAGGTTGTCGGCGACTTTGTTGACGAGAGCAAGACTCCCATTGCCGTCTGGGTAGGTCCCGGTCATCCGCAGGACTATGTGCGCGGTATTCCGAACTGTATGGTTATCGACAGCAATAATCAGGAGGTCAAGAAAAAGCTCGTCGGCGAGTTCAACAGCGACCTTATCCGTTTCTACCTCGGCACAGACCTTATCGGCAGCGAAATCGGCGCCGCCGCCAAAAACGTCATCGGTATCGCCGCGGGTATTCTCGACGGTCTGAACTACACCTCGCTCAAGGGCGCGCTTATGGCGAGAGGCACCAGAGAAATCGCGAGACTTATCGCGGCTCTCGGCGGCAACGAGTTCTCCGCCTACGGACTGTGTCATCTCGGCGACTACGAGGCTACGCTCTTTTCTCCGTGGAGCCACAACAGACGCTTCGGCGAGGATCTGGTGAAGGGCGTTAAATTCGAAAAGCTTGCAGAGGGCGTGATGACCTCAAAGGCGCTGTATATCCTCAGTCAGGAATACAATGTCGACCTTCCTATCGTGGAGAGCGTTTACAAGGTACTCTTTGAAGGCGCCGAAATCGAGGACTGCATCAGAAAGCTTTTTGAGCGCTCTGTAAAAAAGGAGTTTAACGTTTAATGACAGAAACAGAAACAATAATAGAAACCGGGGAAAACTCTGCAAAGCCCCGGATCAGCACTATAGACGACAGAAAAAAACAGAGCAAAATCGAGCTTGCGGTCGTTAATATCCTGTGTCTGCTCATATTCATGGCATTCGGCTATATTGCCGTTATGAGCTTTTTTCAGACAAGCATTATTGACCCTGCCGCTTTTCTTGAAGAAAAGATCATCTTCGCGGCGGACAGTATTTTACTTAACGTATTATTTACGGTATTGTTTATTGTTCTCCTCTTCTGGCTCAAGCGGTTCTGCGGCTTCTTCTCAAGGGTCAATATGAAGCTGATGGAAGCCGCTCTTGCCGTGTGGACGGTCGTCCTCGGCGCGATCTGGATATTCTCCGTCACCTCTAGACCCGCTGCGGACAGCCTTAATCTCTTTGAAGCGGCGACAAAGGCGGCAAATAACGACTTCTCCCCTCTGTTCAACAACACGGATTTTTATCAGGCTGATTATTTCAGCGGCCATTCCTACTTCAATTTTTATCCGTTCCAGCTCGGCTTCGTGCTCTTTTCGGAAATTATTTACAGGATTTTCGGAACCGACAGCTCTATGCCCGTTCAGGTTCTCAACGTTCTCTGTCTCGCTTCGGCGTACTTCGCGCTCGCGAAGATCACAAGACTTCTGTTCAAGAAGAAAAGCGTTGAGTTTATCGCGATCATTATGCTTGCGGCATGCCTGCAGCCTATCATGATGTGCACCTTTGTGTACGGAAACGTGATCGGTATCTCCTGCGGAATCTGGGCGTCGCTCTTTCTTATCAAGTATTTCCAGACTAACCGCTGGACGCTGCTTATCCCGTCGGGACTGCTGCTTACGCTCTCCGTTGTAATCAAATACAACTGCCTTCTCTTCCTCGCGGCGTTCGTCATTATGCTTATCCTTCACGCCGTCAGAGAAAAGAAATGGCAGAGCATAGCCTTTGCACTCGCCGTATGCGTGACGTGCATAGGCGTTACTCCGTTGATAATCAAGAGCTATGAGGCGCGCGCCAATACCACGATCGAGAGCGGAATCTCACAGACAATGTACCTCGATCTCGGACTTCAGGAATCGCCTATGGCTCCCGGCTGGTACACAACAATCGCCGTCGAGGATTATGAGGACGGTAATTACGACACCGAAGCCGGCAATCAGATCGCAAGCATGCATATTTCCCAGCGCATGAACGTGTTCTCGACAAACCTCAATTACGCGTTCGAGTTTTTCAGCAAAAAAATCCTCAGTCAGTGGAACGAGCCGAGCTACGAGTGCATCTGGGTCAGCCAGGTCAAAGGGCATGAATATAATCCGAACGGCTTTGCGAATGATATTTACAACGGCAACACCGGTCAGCTCCTGCAACTGCACTTCAACTTCTATATGCAGGTTGTTTTCCTGCTGTTCGCGCTCGGCGTTTACATGATGTTCATTCACCGCAAATCAAACGTCGAAACCGTGCTTCTGCCGCTTGTTGTTCTCGGCGCCTTCGGGTATCACGTACTGTTTGAGGCAAAATCCCAGTATTCTGCCACCTACATTCCCCTGCTGCTGCCGACAGCGGCGTTCGCTCTGAATACAATTCTCTTTGCGGACTACACGAAGCTGAAGGGTCTTGTCGCAAAAATCAACGCTAAATCAGTCAAGGCGACAGCTGAGAGCGAAGCAGAGGAAATCGCGGACAATGAAGCCGAAACCGAAGCGGAAGCTGAGGATAATCCTCCCGTTACAGACGAATAAAGCTATAAACAAAGGGGCTGCATGCGCAGTCCCTTATTTTTTATTGCTGTTGATTTTTTTGATCAATCCCGACGCCTTGCGCCTTGAAAACGAATATCCGTGGCGGAAGGGTCTTGTATAGTACCAGAAATTGATGTAAAGGCGATACAAAAACGACTCTTTATAATAAGTTTTTCCCTTGCGGTAAAAACCGGTCATCACCGCGATGATCTGGTCGTCGCGTATACCCTTTTCCTTGGCGAACTGGTTGTCTCCGCACATCACATATGTACCGTCGCGGCAAAAGTCTATTACCCGGTGCAGCACGTACTGCCCGTTATCCCTGCGGTAAAGCGGCACGTCGAACAGATGGAGGCGTTTGCCTTCCGTTCCCTTGAGCACGACAACGTCCTCGCCGTCTCTGAGCATCGGCAGCATACTTGTGCCGTTCGGCGTAAATGTTACGGTACCGCCTGCCTTGAGCTTTTCGGAGATGATTTCTATCACCTCGTCGAGCTGAACCTCTTTATTCAAGGACATCGGCATCCTTCACTTTCTGAATGAAAATATCAATATCAGCCGCCGCCTTGTCAGGAGAAACCTCGTATTCGGCGAGCAGAGCGTCAATCAGTCCTTCCCTGCTTGTTCCCTTCTGCATTCTCTCAAACAGAAAGGCGCCTGTTTCATTCAGGGTAATGATGCCGTTAAAATCGAGCGTGAGCTTGTTTACCGGCACGACAACATATGAATCCGCTACCTTGCGGAGTACAAAATCTTTTTTGATTTTCATAAATACACCACCTAACAGTGACATTATAATACATGGGCGAAAAAAAATCAAGGGTACAGACGTACCCTTGACGTTTTTGGAAAAATTAATACATGCCGCCCATATCGGGTGCTGCGGGTGCGGGAGGTGTGGGCTCTTTGATATCCGCAACGAGGCTCTCGGTGGTGAGAACCATTGAAGCGACTGACGAAGCGTTCTCAAGCGCGCTTCTGGTAACCTTGGTCGGGTCAACGATACCCGCGGCAACCATGTCGGTGTACTCCTCGGTGAGAGCGTTGAAGCCGTAGCCTACCTTGTTCTCTCTCTTGATGTTCTCAACGATTACGCTGCCCTCAAGACCCGCGTTCGCGGCAATCTGACGGAGCGGCTCCTCAAGAGCCTTGAGAACGATCTTTGCGCCTGTCTTAGCGTCGCCCTCGAGGGTATCAACGAACTTCTCAACAGCGGGAATAGCGTTCATGCACGCGATACCGCCGCCGGCTACGATGCCTTCCTCTACGGCTGCCTTTGTAGCTGCGAGAGCGTCCTCGATGCGGAGCTTCTTCTCCTTCATCTCAACCTCTGTAGCTGCGCCGACCTTGATTACGGCTACGCCGCCTGCGAGCTTTGCAAGACGCTCCTGGAGCTTCTCGCGGTCGAAGTCTGAGGTTGTGGTCTCGATCTGCTGACGGATCTGAGCGACTCTGCCCTTGATAGCGTCCTTGTCGCCGGCGCCGTCAACGATGATGGTGTTTTCCTTCTCGATTCTTACCTGACGCGCTGTACCGAGCTGATCCATGGTGGTATCCTTGAGCTCAAGACCGAGGTCGGAGGTGATCACGGTGCCGCCTGTGAGAGTCGCGATATCCTGGAGCATCTCCTTGCGTCTGTCGCCGAAGCCGGGTGCCTTGACAGCAACAACGGTGAATGTGCCGCGGAGCTTGTTGAGCACGAGAGTTGTGAGAGCCTCGCCCTCAACGTCCTCGGCGATGATCAGGAGCTTTCTGCCCGACTGCACGATAGCCTCGAGAATCGGAAGGATCTCCTGGGTTGTGGAGATTTTCTTGTCTGTAATGAGGATAAGAGGATTGTCGAGCTCGGCAACCATTTTGTCGGTATCTGTTACCATGTAGGGAGCGATGTAGCCTCTGTCGAACATCATGCCCTCGACGACCTCGCTGTAGGTCTCGGCAGTCTTGCTCTCCTCAACGGTGATTACGCCGTCGGTGGTGACCTTCTCCATAGCCTCGGCGATGAGCTTGCCAATGAACTCGTCCTGCGAGGAAACGGTAGCTACACGCGCGATATCGTCGGTGCCGGAAACCTGCTGGCTGTTATCGATGACCGCCTTTACCGCTACGTTTACCGCGTCGGCGATGCCCTTCTTGAGCACCATGGGGTTTGCGCCTGCAGTGACGTTCTTCATGCCCTCGCGAATGAGAGCCTGAGCGAGCAGGGTCGCTGTTGTGGTGCCGTCGCCGGCAACGTCGTTTGTCTTGATCGATACTTCCTTAACGAGCTGTGCTCCCATGTTCTCAAAGGGATCGTCGAGCTCGATTTCCTTGGCGATCGTTACGCCGTCGTTAGTGATAAGGGGCGCGCCGTACTTCTTGTCGAGCACTACGTTTCTGCCCTTGGGTCCGAGAGTGATTTTTACTGTGTCAGCAAGCTGGTCTACGCCCTTCATGAGAGCCTTTCTTGCTTCTTCTCCGTATGCGATCTGCTTAGCCATAATCATATACCTCCTGAATTATTCTACCTTGGCGAGGATGTCGGACTGGCTGACGATGGTGTATTCCTCACCGTCGAGCTTTACCATGGTGCCCGCGTACTTTGACGCGATTACCTTGTCGCCTTCTTTTACGTACATTTCAACCTCTTTGCCGTCTACTACGCCGCCGGGTCCTACCGCGACAACTGTGGCAAACTGCGGCTTCTCCTGAGCCGCTGAGGAGAGGATAATGCCGCTCTTGGTCTTTTCCTCGGCTTCCTCAACTTTCAGTACTACTCTGTCAAGTAAAGGTTTAATAGTCATAAAAAATAGCCTCCTATTTTTAGTTTACATATTCGTTAGCACTCTCATTCCCTGAGTGCTAATACTATTGTATACCATTTTTCGGAAATGTCAAGGGGTTTTCTTGACTTTGTTTGACTTTTTTTCAAAACGGCGATTTGTAACGGGTATTTTAAATTATATGCGCGGCGCTTTGCGTATATGACAAAACACTCCCCGAATAACCCGGGGAGTGAAACGATTTACGCATTATCCTTTGGTCTTGCGACCTCTACGCAAAAGCCGCGGTGTCCGCACGAGCTGCATGTAAGCTTGCGCGTCGAAGGCGTATGATTTGCGAAAAGCGCCTCTCTCACCTTGGGCACGAATACGGTATGGCACTGAGGGCAGATATACGCCACGCTGTTAAAATAATAGCGCGAGATGAGCACGCCGTAGACTACGTCGATTACCGCCCAGATTACAAACGGCCACCAGATACCGACTGTGACCCATAGAACGATCGTCGCTATCTGCAATAAAGTGACGGGAATGGCGGAGAGCAAAATGTTTCTGTGGATTTTTCTTAATTCTTTCTTGCCTGTCATAGTATGAGCTATGTCGCCGATGGATTCAACGGAGAAGTTCTCGATATCCTTCAGCTCGCGCTTCATCTGCTTGATTTTGGCGAGCCTGTCGCTGCATTCGTTCAGCTCGGCGGTCAGAGTCTGCTCCTGCTGCTCCAGAAGAAGCATGATAACGCTGCCGGGGTCGTCCTCGGACGTCAGCTTTGAAATCGAATCGATATTAAAACCGAGTCCGCGAAGAAAGCATATGACTCTGAGCCGCTTAACGTCATTCTCAGAATACAATCTTCTGCCGCCCTCGGAAAGCTCGGACGGAACAAGGATCCCTCGCTTATCGTAATACTGGACGGTTCTGACGGTAACTCCGCAGAGCTTTGCGATTTCTCCTGTTGTGTATTTGGACACAGCCTTCACCTCCTTGACTATAACATAGCATATTACGCAGCGTCACAAGCAATACCTTACGTAAGGGTATTTTTAAAAATATCAAAAATCAGGCGGTACAGCCGCAGCCATACCGCCGTAATTAATCAAATCAGATGTCTTTGATGTCTTCCTCACAGAGTGTGGGAATGTTGTGCTCTTTAAGAACCTGCTCCGCCTTTTCAGCGTCGTCTACGCGGATAACAACGTACGCGCCGAAATCCTCGGAGGCAGTGAATGCGTAAATGTACTCGATATTAACCTCAGCCTGCGCGAGAAAATCAAGCACATAGCAGAGCGCGCCTACCCTGTCCTCGAGCTTTGCCGCAATGACGGTCGTGGTGTTGATAATGGACTCCTTGCTCAATACCTCGATGGTCTTGGGTGTGTCGGAGGTGATCAGGCGGAGAATGCCGAAATCCCTTGTCTCGGCAATGCTCAGAGCGCGGATGTTGAGTCCCGAGTCCGCAATCATCTTGAGCGTTTCATGCAGCTTGCCGGGTTGGTTTTCTACAAATACTGAAACTTGTCGGATTGCCATAACTTTTCCTTTCTCCGTTAACGGGATCAATCGTGCAGCTTGCGCCTGTCAATTACGCGGACAGCCTTGCCTTCGCTGCGGGTGATAGACTTGGGCGGCACAAGGTGGATTTTCGGACCGATGCCCAGCATTGTGCGCATCGCGGCTTCGAGCTTTCTTTCCTTGGCGAGGTTCTCGGAAACGATATCCGAGAAGAACTCGGGCTTGAGCTCGACGTTGATATCAAAGGTATCTGTATTGTTCTTGCGGTCGATAATGATCTGGTAGTTGGGCGTGTAGCCTTCCTTAAGCAGTACGGTCTCGATCTGGCTCGGGAATACGTTTACGCCGCGGATGATCATCATGTCGTCGCTTCTGCCCATGGGCTTGCACATTCTGACATGAGTTCTTCCGCAGGAGCACTTCTCGCGGGTCAGCACGCAGATATCGCGGGTTCTGTAACGGAGAAGCGGAAAAGCTTCCTTGTCGAGAGCGGTGAATACGAGCTCGCCCTTTGAACCCTCGGGAAGCACCTCGCCCGTTTCGGGATCGATGATCTCGGCGTAGAAGTGATCCTCGTTGATGTGCATTCCGCGCTGTTCCTCACACTCGAAGGAAACGCCGGGGCCGCTGATTTCGGTCAGGCCGTAGATGTCGTAAGCCTTGATTCCGAGGCTCTCCTCGATGTTGCGTCTCATCTCCTCAGTCCACGGCTCCGCTCCGAAGATACCTGCCTTGAGCTTGTTATCCTCGGGCTTGTAGCCCATCTCGGCGAGGGTTTCGCCGATGTACGCGGCGTATGAGGGTGTGCAGCAGAGGATAGTCGAACCCAAATCCATCATGAACTGAATCTGGCGCTCGGTGTTGCCCGACGACATGGGAAGCGTAAGGCAGCCTACCTTGTGAGAGCCGCCGTGGAGTCCGGCGCCGCCTGTAAACAGACCGTAGCCGTAGCAAACCTGGCACACGTCGTCCTCTGTTCCGCCTACAGCTACGATAGCTCTTGCGGTGCATTCCTCCCAGAGGTCAACGTCGTGCTGAGTGTAAAACGCTACTACGCGCTTTCCTGTGGTGCCTGAGGTCGACTGGATTCTGACGCAGTCCTTGATGTCTGTCGCGAGCAGTCCGTAGGGATAAGCCTCGCGGAGGTCTTCCTTTGAGAGAAACGGCAGCTTTTTGATATCGTCTACCGACTTGATATCCTCGGGCTTAACGCCCTTCTTGTCCATGAGGTCGCGGTAATACGGAACGTTCTCGTACACATGCTTGACCTGTTTTACGATTTTTTCATTCTGGATTCTCAGAATTTCCTCGCGAGAGGCGGTTTCAATTTCGGGCTGGTAATACTTGCCCATTGGCGGTCACTCCTTTGTTTTATTATTCCTAATATAAACCCATTATATTAAATGCGCTGCCGCTTTTTCCCGTTAGCGGCTATGCCTTAATAATTATAACCCAATTCAAAAGCCTTGAGGTTGACGTCAACAAACTGAGGCTTTACGGTTTTCTTTATCATTTCGATCCACTTCTCTTTTTCGATGTGGAAATACTTGGCAAGTCTGCCCATGAGCACGATGTTTACGCTCTTGGCATTGCCTGCCTGCTGCGCGAGTGAAAGCGCGTCGATCTCGTCGACGAACACACCCTTAGCCTTGAGCTCACCGAGGACGTTTTCGGGGTACTCGGCAGCTCCGGTGATAACCGGCATCGGGTCGATCATCTGTGTGTTTACGATGATTTTTCCGTCCAGACGAAGGTTTTCAACATAGCGGGCTGCCTCGATCTTCTCAAACGAGATGATGTAATCCGCCTCGCCCTTTGCGATGACGGGAGAATAGACGTTGTCGCCGAAGCGGACGTAGGTGACTACGGAACCGCCGCGCTGGCTCATGCCGTGAACCTCGCTGACCTTTACGTCGTAACCCTCCGCGACGAGCAGAGCGCCTAAGAGCTTACTTGCGAGGAGACTTCCCTGACCGCCTACGCCGACGATCATTACATTCTTTGTTTCCATTTTATCTGTCTCCTTTCTCAATCGCGCCGAGCTTGCACAGCTGGGTGCAGACGTCGCAGCCTACGCACTGGGTGAAGTCAACGACAGCCTTTTTATCCTTGATGCTGATCGCGGGACAGCCGAGCTTCATGCACTGACGGCAGCCTACGCACTTGTCCTTGTTAACGGTAACCGGAGACTTAGCCTTGACGTATTTGAGCAGCATACAGGGTCTGCGCGAAATAATTACGCTGGGAGCGTCAGCGGCAAGCTCCTCGAGAATAGCCTCCTCGCACTCCTTGAGGTTGTACGGGTCTACGACTCTTACTCTCTCAATGCCGATTGAATGACAGAGAGCCTCGAGATTGACCGCGAGAGCCGGGTCGCCCTTGATATTGTAGCCGGTCGTCGGGTTCTGCTGATGACCCGTCATACCGGTGATTGAATTATCGAGAATGATTACGGTGGAATTCGAGCCGTTGTAGGCAACGTTTACAAGACCCGTCATGCCCGAATGCATGAAGGTTGAATCGCCGATGACGCAGACGGTCTTTTTCTCGCTGTCGGCGCCGCCCGCCTTGTTGAAGCCGTGAAGTCCCGAAACAGACGCGCCCATGCAGAGGGTCGAATCGAGAGCGAACAGCGGTGCCGCCGAACCGAGGGTGTAGCAGCCGATATCGCCGAGGCAGGTGATTTTATGCTTGGCGAGGGTGTAGAACAGTCCGCGGTGAGGACAGCCGGCGCACATTACGGGCGGACGGACCGGTACAGGCGCGTCGAGAGAAACATTCTCAGGCTGCAAAAGTCCGAAAGCCTCGCGGATAGTGGTCTGGTTGTACTCGCCTATGGGTGAGAACATCTCCTTGCCGGTGCAGGGAATTCCGAGAGAATTGAGATGTGACTCGATGATTCCGTCGAGCTCCTCAACAACATAGAGCTTGTCTACCTTGGAAGCGAAATCCCTGATGATCTCAGTCGGAAGCGGGTTTACGATGCCGAGCTTGAGCACTGAAACGCTGTCGCCGAATACCTCCTTGACATACTGGTAGCAGGTGCCCGAGCAGATGATGCCCTTCTCTGTTCCGCCGTACTCGACGCGGTTGAGAGAGCTGGTCTCGGACATTTCAGCGATTTTTCTGGTTCTCTCCTCGACAAACGGGTGTCTGCGGATAGCGTTTGCCGGAGCCATGATATATTTCTGAGGATTCTTTTCGTAAGCGGGAAGCTCCTTCTCTACTCTGTCCTCGAGCTCAACCGCAGCCTGTGAGTGCGCAATGCGTGTGCACATGCGGACGATTACGGGAGTGTCGAACTTTTCGGAGATCTCAAACGCTTCCTTGACAAAGAGCTTTGCCTCGGCTGAATCCGCGGGCTCGAGCATGGGAACCTTGGCGGCGATAGCGTAGTGACGGGAATCCTGCTCATTCTGTGAGGAATGCATAGCAGGGTCGTCGGCGACGAAAATAACCATACCGCCGTTAACGCCCGTGTATGAGAGCGTAAAGAGCGGGTCGGCGGCTACGTTGAGTCCGACGTGCTTCATCGCGCAGGCGCTGCGCACGCCGCGCAGTGACGCACCGAACGCGACCTCTGTGGCGACCTTCTCGTTGGGAGCCCATTCGCAGTAGATTTCATCATACTTCGCGGCAAATTCGGTGATTTCGGTAGAAGGCGTACCGGGGTAGCTTGACACTACCTTGACGCCCGCTTCGTAAAGACCTCTGGCTACTGCCTCGTTGCCTAACATTAACTTTTTCACTTGAAATTAATCCTCCATTACAACCGCTGTACAATAAGCACAGCAGTTTTTATTCAAATTAAACTATATTATAACATATAACGAATACAATTACAAGTATTCATAAACAATTTCTATTTAACGACAACGTTCTTTTCCCCGAGCTGGTGTTTGAGCTCGCGGATCATCACGTCGTTTAGGCTGACCCACATATTCGAGGGAGCCCTGACCTGACGCTTTGTGTCCGCCAGATAGAATATCACCGGCGTCCTGCCGTCAAAAATATCGATCACACGCTTTGCGCGGCGGTACATCTCGGTATTGAGGTCGTCTATCTTGATATAGAGCGCCGTCGGATTCTTCGGGATAACGCCGGGATTCTGCAAAGGCTTTGAAGCTTGTGAATTTATATTCTCCGCCTGCTGCGCGGGCAGCGGAGTGTTTTCACATTCCTCGTTCGGGCGCGCCTTGTCAACCGAATCGCAGATGATCTTAGCGGACTGATTCTCCCTGAAATCGAGAGTGCCCTTTACCATTACAACGTTGCCCTCTATCAGATGAAGCGCGCACCGCTCGTAGACGTTCGGGAAAATCACCAGCTCAATCGAGCCGAAGCGATCCTCGACCGTCGCGTAAGCCATGAGCTTGTGGGTGCTCGTCTGGATCGTGCTCGCCTTTGCGACTATGCCGACGACCGTGACCTTCTGCCTGTCGCGGTACTCGGATTCATCGGAGATTATCTCTCCTATGCTGTCCGCTTTAATTCTTTTTGAGAATAATGAGCACTTGTCGACCGGGTGACCGCTGATGTACATTCCCGCGATCTCCTTTTCCATTCGCAGAAGCTCGTCATCGGGAAATTCAGGCAGCTCAGGCACCACAGGCTCGGTGGATTTCACCTCCCTGCCGCCCATGTCAAAAAGCGACATCTGACCGTTGAGGTTGTGCTTCGATTCGTAGTCAAGGTCATCGAGAACCGCCTTGCTCATGGTGAGCATCTGTCTGCGGTTGGCTCCCAAGCCGTCAAGAGCTCCGCATTTTATCAGGCTTTCAAGCGCGCGGCTGTTCATGCTCCTGCCGTAGTTTCGCTTGCAGAAGTCGTAAAATGAGCTGTAGGGCTTCTGACGTCTCTCGTATACGATCTGGTCGATAAACTGCCTGCCGAGATTTTTTACGGCGAGCAAGCCGTAGCGGATATCCCTGCCGCTGACCGAAAAGCCGAGAATGCTGAAATTGACGTGCGGCGGCAAAACACGGATGCCGAGGGTCTTGCACTCGGCTGTGTATTTGGCGAGCTTGCTCTGGTCGTCGAGAAAGTTCGAGAGAAGCGCCGCCATGTATTCGCGCGGATAATGAACCTTGAGCCACGCGGTCTTGTAGGAAACAAGAGCGTAGGCGGCGGCGTGGGACTTGTTGAACGCGTACCGGGCAAAGCTCTCCATCTCGTTGAAAAGCGACTCCGCGACGCGCCTGTCAATTCCTCTGCGCAGGCAGCCCTCTGTGATGATATTGCCGTTTTCGTCGGTCTCACCGTTGATGAAAACATCTCTCTCGTGCTCCATGACGGAGGCTTTTTTCTTGCTCATCGCGCGGCGGACGATATCAGCCCTGCCCAGACTGTAGCCCGCAAGAGTGCGGAGAATCTGCATTACCTGCTCCTGATAGACTATGCAGCCGTAGGTCACGCCTAAGATATCCTTGAGCAGCGGGTGCTTATACTTCACCTTTGACGGGTTGTGGCGGCACTCGGTGTATTTCGGGATGCTGTCCATGGGTCCCGGACGGTAGAGAGATACAACGGCTATCAGATCCTCGATCCTGTCGGGCTTCAAACGCGTCAGAACGCTCTTCATACCGTTGCTCTCGAACTGGAACACGCCCTCGGTAAGCCCTTTTGAGTACAAATCGTAGACCGCAGGGTCGTCGTCGCGCATTGCTTCGGGATCGTAATCGGGGTGTGAACGTCTGATAAGCTTTTCAGCGTCGCTTATTACGGTGAGGTTCCTCAGACCGAGAAAGTCCATTTTTAGAAGTCCGAGCTCCTCTATAGTAGTCATTGTGAACTGGGTAACGACGTTGTCGTCCTTTTTTGAGAGCGGAACGTAGTCGGAAACAGGATTTTCAGTGATAACAACTCCCGCCGCGTGCATGCCCGACTGTCTCGGCATGCCTTCGACGCGCATGGCGTAGTCGAGCAGCTCCTTTATCTGAGGATCCTCGTCATAGCGGCGGCGGAGCTTGTCATTCGCCTTCAGCGCGCGGGCGATAGTTATGTCCAGCTCGCGCGGGATCATCTTAGCGATTTCGTCAACAGCAGCGTATGACATTCCCATCACCCTGCCGATATCGCGGATAGCCTGTCTGCCGCCGAGGGTGCCGAAGGTGACGATCTGGACTACGTTGTCCTCGCCGTACTTGCGGACTACGTAATCGATGACCTCTCCCCTTCGTTCGGCACAAAAGTCAATGTCGAAATCCGGCATGCTGACTCGCTCCGGATTCAGGAAGCGCTCGAATATCAGGTTGTATTTTATGGGGTCAACCGCGGTTATTCCTATGCAGTAGGCGCACAGCGAACCCGCGCCCGAACCTCTGCCGGGTCCTACGGGAATTCCGTTGGACTTGGCGTACTGCACAAAATCGTTTACTATCAGGAAATAATCGACAAAGCCCATTTTATTGATTATTCCTATCTCGTACTCAAGGCGGTCGACAAGGCTTTTGTCGGGGTTTTCGCCGTAGTGCCTGTACAAACCCTTGTAACACTGACGGCGGAAGTAATCAAGGTGGTCTTCGTTATTGGGAACCGTGTAGTGCGGCAGTCTGCGCACGCCGAATTCAAAATCGACGTTGCAGCGCATGGCTATGTCGTGGGTATTCTCGAGCGCCTGCGGGTATTTTGAGAATACCTCGCGCATCTCGTCCTCGGTCTTGAGATAGAACTCGTTCGTCTTGAATTCCATTTTGTCGGGGTCGTCGAGGGTGCGGTTGGTCTGTATGCACAGGAGAATGTTCTGTATTACATTGTCTTCTTTTTCTATATAATGGCTGTCGTTCGTGGCGACGAGTCCCACGCCTGTTTCGCCGGCGATGCGAACCAGATCAGGGATAATACGCCGCTGTTCATCGATGCCGTGATCCTGCAATTCAATAAAAAAGTTGTCCCTGCCGAACAGGTCGCGGTAATACTCCGCCTTCTTTTTGGCGCCGTTGTAATCACCCGCGGAAAGCTTGCGCGGAATCTCGCCCGCAAGACAGGCTGACAGGCAGATAAGTCCCTCGTGGTACTGCTCGAGAAGGCTGTCGTCGATACGCGGCTTTGAGTAAAAGCCCTCGGTGAAGCCCTTAGATACGAGCTTTATCAGGTTGTGGTAGCCTGTGTTGTTTTCGCAGAGCAATACCATGTGGTAGTAT
Source organism: Lachnoclostridium sp. MSJ-17 (assembly GCF_018918205.1). Classification (GTDB taxonomy): domain Bacteria; phylum Bacillota; class Clostridia; order Oscillospirales; family Acutalibacteraceae; genus Ruminococcoides. The sequence goes on from NZ_JAHLQB010000029.1 coordinate 26,857, forward strand.
TTTTCAAAGGAATTTGTCTTGTCAAACCGCGACTTTGGCGCGACATATACCTCGCAGCCGATCACGGGGTGAATGCCTTCCTTGATACAGGCGCGGTAAAAATCTATCACTCCGTACATGACGCCGTGATCGGTGATAGCGATGGAGTCAAAGCCCTTTCTTTTTGCGGCGGCAGCGATCTGACTTATACGGCACGCGCCGTCAAGCAGGCTGTATTCGGTATGAACATGGAGATGTGTGAATGCCATAATTTATTCTCCTGTGGCGACGGCGGTTGTCTTTCCGTCCGAAAAGGTAAGGGTGAGCTTGTCGCCCTTATTTATCTGAGTCTTGCTTCTGATAAGCCTTCCGTCCGCTTCGACTATCGAATAGCCGTGAGCAAGTACAGTCAGCGGATTAAGGCTCTCAAGCTTTGCCGCCGCTGATTTGATGATATGCCCGCAGTCGCTGAGCTTGCGGTCAACCGCGTTTTGCATTCGATGCTCAAGCAGCCTGAGATTTCCGTCGTATTTATCAAAGGATTTCTGCGGCGAAAGAGCGTCGATCATACGTCCGAGCTCGGTCAGCCGCTTGGAATTTAACTCGTAGGCTTCGTTAACCGCAGAATTCATAGCCCTGTGCAGCGAGCTGTACTTTGCCTTCAGCTCCATACGGTCTGGCACTGCGAGAACAGCGGCGGCTGTGGGCGTTGAAGCCGCTGCGTCGGCGACGTAATCGCAGATCGTGTGGTCGATTTCGTGACCGACGGCGGAGATTATCGGGGTTTTGCAGTCATAAACCGCCCGTGCGAGCGCTTCGTCGTTGAAAGCCCAAAGCTCCTCGATCGAACCGCCTCCTCTGCCGATTATTATTGTGTCGCACAAGCCGGAAGCGTCAAGCTCCCTGACGGCGGCGACAAGCTGTGTAGGCGCAGCTTCCCCCTGGACAAGCGTGGGATAAAGAATAATATCAACACACGGAAAACGCATGCTGATATTGTGGGTGATGTCCTTTATCGCCGCTCCCGTGGGAGAAGTGATAACGCCGACCGTGCGCGGGAACTGAGGGATAGGCTTCTTGTGCTCTGCGGCGAATAAGCCCTCGGATTCGAGCCTTTTTTTCATCTGCTCAAACGCGAGACTCAGCGCGCCTATTCCGTCGGGCTGCATATCCTCGATAATGAGCTGCAGCCGTCCGCTCGGCGGATAAAAATCGATCCTGCCGCGGCAGATGACCTTCAAGCCGTTCTCGGGGCGGAACACCACGCGGCACGAATCGCCCATGAACATTGCGGCGTTTATTACCGCGCCGCTGTCCTTTAGCATGAAATAGTTGTGCTTCGCGCCCGAAAAAGGAGATTTCAGATCGGTGATTTCTCCCGTCACTATGACGTTCATCAGGCGCGGGTCGCTCTGGAGAACGCTGCGCAGATAGCTGTCGATCTGCGAAACCGTAAGCACGGTCGGTCTTGTGATTTTAGATGTATACATTTTCAAACGCCCTGTAACAAAGATAAGCGATTCCCGCCGCGTTATCAGAGGAGAAAACAGGCTCGGCAAAAACCGCGTTGTATTTTTCTACAAAAGAATTTTTAATGATTTTATTCGACATGACTCCGCCCGCGTAGACAACAGGCATAGATCCGTATTTTTCAAAAACCGCATCTGTCATGGCTTCGAGAGACGCGCGTATGGATTCGATGCAGAACGCCGCGACATATTCCCTGCTTTTTCCGTCATTCAAAAGCTTTTGGCAGCGGTTCTCGACGCCGCTCAGGCAGCAGTCGCAGCCCTTGAGCGTAGGACGTACCCTGATCGGCTCGGTATTTTTTTGCGCAAGGCGTTCAAGCTCAGGTCCGCACGGAAAACGCAGTCCGAGCATCAGCCCTACCCTGTCTACAGCCTGACCCGCGTTGAGATCGAGCGTCTTTGCTGCCATATCCACAGAAAAACCGTATCCGTCGCCCTTTGCGATAACCGCCTCGGTGGTGCCGCCGCTGACGTGAAAGGCGAGGAACTCCTTGTCAAACAAATCATCTCTCCCTGCGCTGTACAGAGCCGCCGCGATATGTCCCTCCTGATGCGAAAACACAAAGAGCGGAACCCTGAGCACGGCGGATAAAATTTTTGCCGTGTTTTCTCCGACTGTGAAACACGGCATATAGGAGCCTTCAACCGGACGCGGCCGAGTGGACGCGCCTATTGCGGCTATTTCTCTTGGGTTTATGTTTTCGATGAGCTCCGTAAAAAGGGTGTGAAGCTGAGCTGTGTGGTGAAAGACCGCGTCGCTCTGGCGCAGACCGAGCTGTCCCTCCCTTACGGGAAGGAGCTTCTTTTTCTGTACGAGCTCACCTGTCGCGGAATTATAGAGCGCGACTGAGGTTGTGTAATTCGAGGTATCGATTCCGAGAAAAAGGCTCATTTCTCCGCCTCTTTCGCGCGTACCAGTGAGCCGAGAATGCCGTTGACAAAGGCGCTCTCGTCAATCGTGTATTTTTTCGCAAGCTCAACCGCCTCGTTGACGGCTACACCGTCGGGCACGTTGTCGAGGTAGAGTATCTCGTAGGCGGCAAGGCGCAAAATCGCAAGCGACGGCTTGGAAATGCGCTTGAGAGTCCAGCCTTTTTTGAGATACTTGGACAGCTCGGCGTCAATCTCCTCGCCCTTGACCTCCATGCCTGAAACGACCGCCTGCGCGTAACCGCAGACTCCGCCGCGGAACATCTCGGCGTTATCCTCAATCGTCTCCTCGAGCGGCTCGTCGTCAAAGGACTTTGAAAACAGGAGCATAAACGCCTGCTCTCTCGCCTCGCTTCTTGTAAGCTTTACTTCATTGTTTTCTGTTTCGCACATAATACAACCAACTTTACATTAATATTCCATTTTATTATATCACACCGGTGAAAAAATGTAAACGGAAAAACCGCACTTCGTTCTGTTATACGGAAATTTTATCAATCAGCCCCTGCATATCTTCCGGGACAGGAGCTGTAACGGTAATTTTTTCGCCCGATACCGGGTGAATAAAGCTCATTTCACCGCAATGCAGAGCCTGACGGTCTATCAGACTGAGCGAGCCGCCGTAAAGGTCGTCGCCGAGCAGCGGATGACCGATATGGCTCATATGGCACCTTATCTGATGAGTTCTGCCCGTTTCAAGAACGAGCGAGATGCACGAGTATTCTTCTGAGCTGAAAAGCGACTTATAGTGCGTGACCGCCGGGCTGCCGTTTTCGAGTACATGACGGACGATTTTTGAGTCCTCGCGCAAGCCTATGGGTTCATTGACGGTTCCGCTGCCCTCAAGTCTGCCGTGAACAAGCGCGCAGTACGTCTTGTCGACAGAATTCTTGAGCTTAAAAACCGAATACTTGTCCTTGGCGATCAGCACAAGCCCCGAGGTGTTGCGGTCGAGGCGGTTATGAGCGCGGAATACAAATTCGGCGCCGCTTTTTTTGGCGTAGGCGGTCACAAGGTTCGCGAGAGTGTTAGTCCGGTGCTGCTTTACGGGGTGTACCGGCATGAACGGCGGCTTGTTGACAACAAGAACATGCTCGTCCTCGTAACGGATATCAAGGCTGCCCTCTACCGGTTCGATAAACGAGCTGCCCTCGCCGGGAAGATTTATTACGATCTGAGCGCCGGAAACGACCGGGTCGATGGTGCGCAAAATTTTTCCGTCCATCAGGATTCCGTCTTTTTCTCGCTTTAGGCGTGTTATCATTCTTGTAGAAAGACCGCAGCGGCTCTTGAGGAACCACTTCGCGGTCATGCCGCCGCATTCTTCGGGGACGGTAAATACAAGGGGTTCAGCCATTGATAAACCCCCATACGACGAAAAAAGCGGCGAGCTGAGCGATAATAATCAGCGGAATGCCCAGCATAAATTTAATATGATTAGTCTTGTGGCGGATAATCAGCATTGTAAAGAACATCGCAATACTTCCGCCCAGCGCAGAAAACAGCAAAAGCACGCTCTCGCGTATTCTGTATTTATGTCTGCGGGCGCGGCGTTTGTCGCTTATTGTGATGATGATCGCGATAAGGCTGATAATCGCAAGGTAAATATAAAAATATATCATAGTATCACCGAGGTTGAGAAAATTGAAGGTAAAAGAAATCGTTCCGGTCGCATTATGCTTTTTATTGTTCGCCGCGTCATTGGCATTCAGCGCGGCGTCGCCGCCCGATAAAACCGAGCCTGAGCCGCAAGAAGCGGCAACAGCGGAAGAAGCAAAGCCGGAACGTGAAATGCGCGGAGTGTGGATAACATATATGGAGCTGAGCATGGAAAACGAGGATAATCAGAGCGAGCCGGCGTTCCGCGAAAAGTTCGCGCACATGGCTCACACCTGCAAAAGCCTCGGCTTCAACACGCTGGTCGTTCAGGTCAGACCCTTTTCCGACGCGCTCTACAGCTCGCAGCTCTACCCCGCTTCGCATGTGCTTACCTCTGTTCAGGGTCAGGACGCGACTTACGACGCGCTTAAAATAATGTGCGAAATATGCCGCAGCTTCGGGCTCAGTATTCACGCCTGGGTCAACCCGTACCGCGTTTCGGCAAACGGAGTTCCGTCTGAGCTTTGCGATGAAAACGTTTTCGTCACTCACCCCGAATGGTGCATTGAAACAGACAGCGGCGTTATTCTTGACCCGTCAAGAGAGGAAGCGAGAGAGCTTATTGAGGACGGAGTGCTCGAGATCGCCGAAAATTACGACGTCGACGGAATTCAGTTTGACGACTACTTCTACCCCGCCGATATCGGAGAAGCCGATTATTCTCAGTATTCGGAATATCTGGATTCGCACCCGACGGAGGGGCTGAGTCTTGAAAGGTGGCGCGAGCTGAACGTCAATATCCTGCTGTCGGAAATATATATGAAAATCCATAACACCGGGAAGGATATCGTATTCGGGATCTCCCCTCAGGGCAACCTCGACAACAACGCGGCTCTGTCCGCCGATGTGGTGAGCTGGTGCTGCGCGAAGGGCTTTGCGGATTACATCTGTCCGCAGCTGTATTTCAGCCCGGACAATCCTAAGCTGGGCTTTGAAAACGCCGCGCAGGATTGGTGCGATCTGCCGCTCGCCGAGGGCGTTAGGCTTTACGCTGGACTTGCCGGCTACAAGGCGGGAACCGACGCCGATGAAGGAACATGGCTTGAAAGCAATGATATTCTAAAAACGGAATATAATATTCTAAAAAAGAAAAATGAGTTTTCAGGCATTATGCTGTTCAGCTATTCAAATCTTGAAAACGAGGACGCCGCCGGGGAAATCAAAAATCTTTGCAGCGAGCTGAAATCAGACTAATTCGCCTGTACAGCAGTCGTCGCCGACTGACAGCAGTCTGACCCTGCGCACCTCGCCGCAGAGCGAGTGATCCTCAGAATCGACATGAACTGGAGTGTAGTTCTTCGTATAGCCCTCAAGATATCCGTTTCTGAGCCGCTCAAAGAGCACCTCCTCGACCAAACCTGTCTGGGATTCGAGAAAGGCTTTTCTTTCATTCGCGACGAGCTCGCCCATGAGCTTTGCCCTGCGCTCCTTTTCTGCAGGCTCGACCTGACCGGGAGCGTCCGCTGCCTTGGTGCCCTTACGCTGCGAGTACGGAAAAACATGCACCTTCGCGAAGCCGACTGACTTTACGAAATCCATCGAGGCTTTGAAATCCTCCTCTGTCTCACCGGCGAAGCCGACCATAACGTCTGTCGTCATAGCGGAATTGTCAAACGCGTTTCTCAGGCGGTTGACGATCTCCATATACTCCGCGCTGTCGTAGTGGCGGTTCATAGCCTTTAGCGTTAAATCGCAGCCGCTCTGGAGTGAAAGGTGAAACTGAGGACAGAACTTTTCCTGCGCGGCAAGGCGGTCGATCAGCGGCTGAGTCATCTGCTCGGGTTCAAGCGAGCCGAGCCTGACGCGGGCTATTCCGTCTATTGAGCACGCTGTCTCCACGGCGTCGGCAAGGTCAAAGTCCTCGCCCTGTCCGTAAGCCGAGAGGTTTATTCCGACGAGCACGACCTCGCGGTAACCGTTCTGAGCGAGCGCTTCAAGCTCGCGCCTGAGCTCGTCAACAGGCTTTGAGCGGACTCTTCCGCGGGCGTAAGGAATGATGCAGTAGGAACAGAAGCGGTTGCAGCCGTCCTCGATTTTGATAAACGCGCGTGTGTGCTCGTTGAAGGACGAGACCGTCATTGGCTCAAACTGCGCTCCCTTGGAGATATGTGCGGGAATGTCGATGAGTCTGCCGCGGTCGGACAGATACTCCTCGATCGCGGGAATCAGGCGCTTTCTCTCTCTGTTGCCCAGAACGATATCGCAGCCCGCAAAACGCTCCGTCTCCTCTGGAAAAGCCTGCGGCATACAGCCTGTGAGAATGATAATTCCATCGGGGTTAACTCTGCGAAGGCGGTTGATAAGCTTGCGGTTTTTGGCGTCGCTGACAGAAGTAACGGTGCAGCTGTTGACGATAGTGATATCCGCTTTTTCTTTGTCGTCTGAAGGAATATATCCGTGGGCAATCAAGTCCTCGCGCATAGCCTGTGATTCGTACTGATTTACCTTGCAGCCCAGCGTTACTACATTAAAATTCATCATTATTGAGTCCTTTTTATTGAAAATGTTGATTTTGTAAAACTTTGTAATAATTGATTGATTATTTGCCGTTTAAATGGTATTATATCTTTGTAATAAAGATTACGACAAAGATATTTTCAGATAATGAGGTGCGCGCTTATGTATTCACTGCCTATTTCAGCAATGAACAAAAACGGTTTAATGGAAATTTTCGAAATTCTCTCTCACTATCCCAGTCAGATGATGATGCGCAGCGGCGATATCACCGTGGACGCTCATTCACTTATCGGCGTCTTTTCTCTCGACATTCATAAGCCTGTCGAGCTTCTTATGGAACACGAGCCGTCTGAAAGCCTTAAAAACGCGCTTTCAAGCTTTGTTCTCAGCAGAGTCGGCTGATCAATCGAATAAAAATATCTATGTAATCACAAGGGCGTGCAATGCACGCCCTATTTTTTTAACTATTCTTATCTACCTGATGAAAGGTCTTGAGGTTGCCGGTCTTTTCGCTGCGCTTGTCAAGCTCTGAAAGAACGTCCTCAAGCGGAATGCCCTGCTGAACCATCATTACGGTGAGGTGGTAGATCAAGTCGGCGATTTCATAGACGGTCTCGCTGTTGTCGCCGTTCTTTGCCGCGATGATAGTTTCGCTGCACTCCTCGCCCACCTTTTTCAGTATTTTATCCAGACCCTTGTCGAGCAGATAGCAGGTGTAGGAGCCTTCCTTGGGGTTGTCGCGTCTGTTTTCAACCGTCGCGTAAAGCGCGGAGAGTATTTCTCTGTCGTTCATATTATTCCTCATTTCAGTTTTTTAAAGAAGCAGCTGTGGTTTCCTGTGTGGCACGCGGCGCCTGTCTGTTCTACAGTTACAAGCAGGGTGTCGTCGTCGCAGTCGGCATAAATATCGATAACCTTTTGCAGATGACCCGAGGTCGCGCCCTTGTTCCACAGCTCCTGACGGCTCCGTGACCAGAACCAGGTAAAACCCGTTTCAAGGGTGAGCTGCATACTCTCGCGGTTCATGTAGGCGAGCATAAGAACCTCGCCTGTGGATTTTTCCTGCACGATCGCGGGAATAAGCTCTGATTTTTCAAAGTATTTATCCAGATCCATTACAATTTCTCCGTCATTTCTATCGCCTGTCTTAAATCGAGGGTGCCGCTGTAGATAGCCTTTCCGCAGATCGCTCCGTATACATTGAGCTCGGCGAGGTTGAGGATATCCTTGAGCACCGCAACGCCGCCGCTGGCGATGATGTTGCAGCTTACACTGTTGACAAGCTCGTCAAGCTGCTTGAGATTCGGGCCGGCAAGCGTGCCGTCCTGGTTGATGTCGGTAAAGACAATCGTGCACACGCCCGCGTCCTCCATGCGCTTGGCAAGCTCGATGTAGTTGATCTCGCTGTTGTCAAGCCAACCCTCGGCTCTGACCATTCCGTCCTTTGCGTCGATACCGACGACGATTTTGTCGCCGTACTCGCGGACGGAATCAATTACAAGCTGCGGATTCTTCACAGCCGCGGAACCGAGAATGACTCTGTCAATTCCTCTTGAAAGGTAGTATTCAACAGCCTTCATGTCGCGGATACCGCCGCCTACCTCAACGGAAAGACCCGAGGATTTCGCTACGTCGGCGATCAGATCCGCGTTTACGAGCTTAGCGTCCTTGGCTCCGTCAAGATCGACCATGTGCATCATCGAAGCGCCCGCTTCGGCAAAGGAACGCGCCGCGTCGTACGGAGAAGAAGCGACCTTGTTTGCTGTGGAATAGTCGCCCTTGAGAAGGCGGACTGCGCTGCCCTGATATATATCAATAGCGGGTAAAATGTACATTATAACACTCCCTTTGTGGATAACGGCTTGCCCGAGGCGTTTTGTTTTACGGCGAGACGCATTGCGTGAGCCGCCGCCTTGAACAGAGCTTCGGTGATGTGGTGGGAATTGTCGCCGTAAACGGATTTAAGATGCAGGGTTATGCCCGCGTTGAACGCGAATGCCCTCATAAACTCAACGGTCATCGCGCAGTCATAATCTCCGCAGCGAACCTGCGGAAAATCCGCGTCGAATACAAGAAACGGTCTGCCGCTTACATCTACGGACGCGAAGGCAAGGGCCTCGTCCATGGGAACATAAAAGCTGCCGAAGCGCTCAATGGAGCCCTTGTCGCCGAGAGCCTCGGCAAACGCCTTGCCGAGCACGATTCCCGTATCCTCAACGGTGTGGTGCTCGTCGACCTCCAAATCACCCTCAACCTCTACGGTAAGACCAAAGCCGCCGTGGGTCGCAAAGGAATTGAGCATATGGTTGAAAAAGCCGACGCCTGTGTCAATGCTGACCTCTCCTCCGTCAAGACAGAGAGACAGCCTGATGTCGGTCTCCTTAGTTTTTCTGTTTACGGTCGCAGTTCTCATGCTGTCACCTCAAAATATTCTTTTATAGAATAAAGAACCCGCTCTACCTCCTGCTCTGTGCCAGCCGTTATGCGCAGATAGCTTCCCATAAGGCGGACAACGATAGATTTTGACTTGAGGTAGGCAAAGATTTCCCCGGCACGGGATGTGCGGACAAATACAAAGTTTGCGACGCTCTCGATCGGGGTAAAGTCCGGCTGACTCTTTCCGAGACTTACCAGACCATTATACAATGTTTCGCGGTTTTTGACAATCGTTTTCTGACGGTTTTGCAAATATTCTTTGTTTTTATAGATCACCGCGCCGGCAGCCTGAGAAAAGCTGTTGACGTTATACGGCGACTTGACCGCCTTGATCGCGCGTGAAATAGTTTCGTTGGCTACAGCAAAGCCTAAACGGAGAGCTGCCGAGCCTACTGCCTTCGACGCGGTGCGGAAGATAATCAGGTTCGAATACTTTTCTACCTCATCGAGCAGGGACTGGTCCCAGAAGTCCATATAGGCTTCGTCGAGGATAACGAGCGCGTCGACAGAAGTTACAAGCCTGCGCGCTTCTTCGGCGGTGATTCCTCTGCCCGTGGGGTTGCAGGGATTTGAGAACATTACGAGGTTTATCCCGTCGCCGTTGACCTTCTCAATCAGCGCGTCTGCATCTATATCGAGGTCGTCATTCTTGATAAAGGTCTCGCACTCGACCTCGCAGATAGAGGAATAGAAGTTGTACATCGAAAAATCGGGAGATACGACGAGCATCTTGTCGCCCTTCTCGAGAAAAGCGGCTTCGATCAGGAAAATAAGCTCGTCCGAGCCGTTGCCCGCGGTTACAAGCGCCGGGTCTATTCCGTAGTATGAAGCAAAAGCCTCGACGACAGCGGTCGCCATCGGGTCGGGATAGCGATTGAAGGCGAGCCTGTCGATTTCAGCCTTGATTTCCTCACGCACAAATTCCGGGAGATTGTCGGGACACTCGTTCGCGTCGAGCCGCACCTCGTAGGTGCCGCTGATAGGTTCATAAGGAACAAGGTTTTTTATCTTATCATTTAATGTATACATTGAAATCATCCTTTAGTCGAGGTCAAAGCGCACCTTGATCGAATTTGCGTGCGCGGTAAGACTCTCCGCTTCGGCAAAGCGGATAACGTCCGCGGCGTCTGCCCTGAGTGCGTCCTCGGTGTAGTAAATGAAGCTCGATTTCTTGATAAACGCGTCAACTGACAGCGGCGAGAAGAAACGAGCTGTGCCGCTGGTGGGAAGGACGTGGTTGGGTCCCGCGAAGTAGTCGCCGAGAGGTTCGGGACTGTAATTGCCGAGGAATACAGAGCCCGCGTTATCGAGCTTGCCTACGTACTCCATGGGATTCTCGCAGCACACCTCAAGGTGCTCGGGAGCGAGCTCGTTTGCGAAATCGATCGCCTGCTTCATGTCGCTGCAAACGATAACTGCGCCGAAGTTCTCGAGCGAGCTTTCGATGATTTCTTTTCTCGAGAGCTTCTCAATCTGAACGGCGAGCTCCGCCTTGGTCTTTTCGGCAAGCTCCTCGCTGTCTGTGAGAAGAATCGAGGAAGCGAGCCTGTCGTGCTCAGCCTGACTCATGAGGTCGGCGGCGAGGAATTTGGGGTCTGCGGTCTTGTCCGCGATAATCAGTATCTCGCTGGGACCGGCGATCATGTCAATATCTACGGTGCCGAACAGGAGCTTCTTTGCAGTGGCGACAAAGATATTTCCGGGGCCTACGATTTTATCGACCTTCGGCACGGTCTCTGTGCCGTATGCAAGAGCCGCGACTGCCTGAGCGCCGCCCATGAGGAACATTCTGTCAACGCCTGCGAGCTTCGCGGCGGCGACGATATTCGGATTGGGAGTACCGTCCTTCTGGGGCGGAGTAACCATGATAAGCTCCTCAACACCCGCGAGCTTGGCGGGGATAGCGTTCATCAGAACGGACGACGGAAGCACGGCGGTGCCGCCCGGCACGTAGATTCCGACACGCTTCAGACCGCGCACACGCTGACCCATGATAACGCCGTTCGCCTTAGTTGTGAGCCAGCTCTGCTGAACCTGTCTGCGGTGGAAGTCGGCGATGTTGTCAGCCGCTTTTTTGAAGGTTTCAAGCAGCTCGGGGTCGCAGAGCTTTACGATATTATCTATTTCTTCCGCCGGGATCTCGGTGTGCTCGGGAGCCTTGCCGTCGAATTTCACGGTATACTCGCGAACCGCCTTATCTCCGTTCTCGCGGACGTTCTCAAGAATCTCGGACACAACGGGAATTACATTCCTGTCGGAATTCTGAGCTCTCTTTTTGAGGGTTTCTATAAAAGCGTACTCCTGTACGCCGTCAGCCTTTACTGTGGTAATCATTGGGTCACTGCCTCCAGTTTCTTCTGTAATGCCTCAATTTCCTTTTTGCGCAGCTTGAGGCTGGCTGTATTTGCAATCAGACGGGCGGAAATATCAGTCACCCAGTCAATGACCTCCAAGCCGTTTGCCTTCAGGGTCGAGCCGGTTTCAACGATATCGACTATGCCGTCGGCAAGTCCTACAAGCGGAGCAAGCTCGACAGAGCCTTCGATTTTTATTATCCGCACATCCATATTTTTATCGTCAAAGAACGCGCGCGTCACGTTCGGGTATTTGGTCGCGATAGTCTTTGTGTTGTAGCCGCCGTAAAAATCCGTGTCCTTCTTTGTTGCGAGAGCAAAGCGGCACTTGCCGAAGTTCAGATCAAGCAGCTCGTAGAAGGAGCTTCCGTTTTCGAGAATTGTGTCCTTTCCGACTACGCCGAGGTCGCATACGCCGTGCTCAACGTAGGTTATCACGTCAGCCGCCTTTGCGAGCACGACCTCAAAGTCGTTGTCGCCTACAGGCAGGATAAGCCTTCTGCCCTTGTTTCTGACCTCGTCGCAGTTGTAGCCGATTTTTTCAAGCAGCTCGACCGTTGTCTTTTCAAGTCTGCCCTTTGTCAGGGCGATTCTTAACGGTTTCATTCTTTATCCTCCCCTACGCTGATGACCTCCGCGATACCTCTGGCGGCGGCAAACGCCTTTGTTTCCTCCAGAGTCGGAAGTACGCTGAACCTCGCTTTTTTGCCGCCGGCGTTCAGCTTCGCGACTGTTTCGATAGCCTTCATCTCGGCTCCGTCACATGCGAAAACAAGGACGTCAGGGTTGTCGGAATAGCTGACGTTTTCATCGGAGAGCCTGAGAATAGTCAGAGCGTCGGTGTCAATTGCAAAGCCCGCGGCTCCCATGGGAGCGTCGAACTCTGAGAGAAGTTCATCATAGCGTCCGCCGGTGATTACAGCGTCGCCGACTCCGTTGACATAGCCCGCGAATACAAAGCCTGTGTAGTAATCGTTGCGCTGGACAAGTCCGAGGTCGATGATGACCTTGTCGCCGAGCCCGAGGACGGAAAGATTAGTATATAATGTATGTAAATACTCGAGGGCTGACTGAGCGTTGGTTCCCTCGCAGATCTCAGCAGCCTGCTCGATCACCTCTTCTCCTCCGAAGAGCGACGGAAGCTTCCTGATCGCCGCTACCGACTTGCAGGGCGAAAGCTTGTCGAGGAGGTTGTTGAGAGCGGAATAGTTCTTGCTCTCGATCGAAACGCGGATTTTTTCCTTGTAATCCTCGTCAATATCAATGCCGTCGGCGAGAGCGTCAAATACGCCCGCGTGACCGAGCTCGATGCGGAAATCCTTCGCAACTGCTGAAATCGCGCTGATCGCCGAGGTGAGTATCTCGAGATCCGCTCTCAGACCCCGTGCGCCGAGAAGCTCAACGCCCATCTGCATAAGCTCAGTGCGTCTGCCCGTGAGAGTGGGCTGATTGCGGTAAACCGCCTGCTTGTAGTAGAGTCTGACGGGAAGCAGGCTGCTCTTGAGGCGGGAGGATACCATGCGCGCTATCGGCAGGGTCGAATCCGGACGGGCAACCAGAAGTCTGCCCTTGTTGTCGGTGAGCTTGAACATATCCTCCTGCGAAATACCGCTGCACGGTACAGAAAACACGTCGTAGAACTCAATGCCCGGGGTGATTACCTTCTTAAATCCCCTTGTCACAAAAACCTGCTCGATTTTTCCGCAGATATCGTCCATCGCCGAGCACTCGGCAAAGAGAAAATCCTTCGTTCCTTCGGGGGTGATTTTTAAATATTTCTTCATTTCTATCTCCAAAAACGCTTTAGTGTGATAATGCGTTAATATATTACCATAATAAAAGTGCCCTGTCAAGGCAATACCGCACAATCAAAACTCTGATTGTGCGGTTTCGCTGTTTTGCATGAATTATTAATAATTGTGAGGAGTTTTTTATTCCTCTGTCTTTTTGCTGTCCATGTCCTCGCTTGCATCTTCCGTGTCATCGTCGTCCAGTTCGTGGTTGAGGAATTTATCGAGGTGCAGACGCTTTTTCAGCTTATCCATCTGCTCCTGCTCCTTCTCGGCGCGAAGCTTTTTCTGCTCAGCCGCGATCGCGGTGTAATGGAGAACGTCGAAATCAAGCGCCTCCTGTCCGAGCTTGCCCTTATCATCGATGCGGTTGCGTACGCGCTTTCCGATAAGAGTGTAGATAGCGGCATAGATCGGAGTTCCGAGAATAAAGCCCGGCAGACCGAACAGAGCGCCGCCGACAATAACGCTGAATAGTACCCAGAAGCTCGAGATTCCGAGCTGGTTGCCGATGATCTTCGGCTTGAAGATGTTGCCGTCAAGCTGCTGAATCACTATGAGGATCACAACAAACCAGAAGGCGTACATCGGATCAACAAGGAAAAGGATAAGCGCGCTCGGGATTCCGCCGAGGAACGGTCCGAAGAACGGAATGATGTTCGTAACTCCGACAAGCACCGCGATCATCGGTGCGTAAGGCAGGTGGAATATCGACATTACTATATATGTCAGAATGCCGATCAGACCCGCGTCGAGGATATCGCCGACCAAAAAGCGGCCGCATTTTGTATCGGTCACGTCGACGATCTCATAAACGCGCGGCAAAAACTTCATTGGAATGAAGGCGACTGCCAGCCGCTTTACAAGGCGGCAGAGCTGTTCCTTTGAGGCGAGGAAATAGATCGAAATGATGATCGCCATAAGGAAGTTGTAAAGTCCGGAGGCTGTGTTGGTCAGAATGTTTCCGACAACGCCGAGAACGTTCTTTGTGGCGTCCGCGGTCGTAGTGAAGTCAAGGCTCATTACGAATTTTGTAAGCCTTGCCTGCAGCTCGGTGACCGTAGCGTCCAGGCTGAAATTGGTATGCAGGTGAGTGTTGAGGAATTTGAAAATCTGGTCGATATAGTCGTACCCGGTCTGCATATACTTCGGCATGTTTTCATACAGGGTACTCAGGTTTGCCGCGATCTGCGGAACTACTATGCCGATCAAGGCGGCGATAACCGCAAAAAAGATGATATAGGTGCAGATTACCGATAGAGGCTTTTTGAGATTCAGCCAGAACTTGTGCTTTGAGCCCATCTTGCCGAACGCCTTGGAGTAAAAAAACTTGTACGGGAAGTTCAGAATATAGGCAATCATAAAGCCGAGGAAGAACGGCGAAAGAACAGAAAGTATTTTTCCCAGTATACCCCAAACCACGTCCATGTTATCCTTTACGAGCAGAAGAAAGACCGTAAAGGCTATGGCAATCAGCACGTTCTTGAGTGTCAACAGCTTTTTCAATGGTTATCACTCCTTAGAAAAGAGACATTTGTGAGCTTTCGGGCAGGTCGTTTAATATTCCCGACTCCCGAAGCGTTTCGATGACAGCCTTGGTGACCTTTGTTTTCACCTGCATATCCTCGATAGAGAGATATTCGCCCTGCTTTCCGGCTTCGGCGAGCGATACAGCCGCCGCCTCTCCTACGCCGGGCAGAGATGAAAACGGCAGACGTATTTTGCCGTCCTCAATTAAATACATCTTTGCGTCTGAATGGTAGATATCAACAGGAAGAACCTCTATGCCGCGGGCAAACATCTCGTTGACGATCTGATAGGTGGCATACTCCTTCTCTTCCTTGTCGGAAGCCTCGTGCATACCGATCTTACGCTTTATCAGACTCATTTTTTCCTTGACGGCAGAGTGTCCCTGCATTACGACGGCGCCGTCAAGGTTATCGCTGCGCACGGTGAAGTACGCGGCGTAATACTCAAGCGGTTTGTGAACCTTGTACCAGCCGAGACGCAGTGCCGCGATCATGTAGGCGGCGGCGTGCGCCTTGGGGAACATGTACTTGATTTTCATACAAGACTGTATGTACCATTCGGGGACGTTATGCTCCCGCATAGCCTTGAAATGCTCGTCGGTGAGCAGCTTCGTGGCGTTGCCCTTACGGACGATCTCCATTATCTTGAAGGACATGCTCTCGTCAAGACCCTTGTGCATGAGGTAGGTCATGATCGAGTCACGGGTACCGATAACGTCTGAAATCGTACAGGTGCCGTCGTGGATCAGATCCTGCGCGTTGCCCAGCCAGACGTCGGTGCCGTGCGAAAGACCCGATATCTGCAGAAGGTCGGTGAAGGTCTTGGGCTTTGCTTCGATCAGCATTCCCTGAACAAAGCTTGTGCCGCATTCGGGAATACTGAAGGTGCCTATCTCGGAATCGATGTCCTCGGGCTTTACGCCGAGAGCCTCGGTTGAGGTAAACAGCGACATTACCTTCTCGTCGCTCATGGATACCTCCATTACCGGAATGCCCGTGAACAGCTCGAGGTAGTGGTAAATAGTCGGAACATCGTGTCCGAGCTCGTCGAGCTTGGTGATCGTATCGTGAATCGAATGGAAATCGAAGTGGGTTGTTATGTTATCAGAGGTCATGTCGTTCGCGGGGTGCTGAACGGGACAGAAGTCGTAGACGTCGTTCGTCCTCGGAACAACTACCATGCCGCCGGGGTGCTGACCCGTTGTTCGCTTGACGCCCGTGCAGCCCTTGGCGAGCCTCATAAGCTCCGCCTTGTGCATTGAAATACCGCGTTCCTCCTGGTATTTTCTGACAAAGCCTATCGCGGTTTTCTCGGCGACGGTAGATATCGTACCCGCCTTGAATACGTTGTCCTTGCCGAACAGCTCCTCGGTGTAGCGGTGGGATTTTGACTGGTACTCGCCGCTGAAATTGAGGTCGATATCGGGAACCTTGTCGCCCTTGAAGCCGAGGAAGGTCTCAAACGGGATCTCGTGACCGTCCTGATCCATCAGGGTGCCGCAGTTCGGGCAGTTCTTGTGAGGCATATCAAAGCCGGAGCCGTAGCTGCCGTCGGTGATGAACTCGCTGTGCTTGCACTTTTTGCAGACATAGTGCGGACAGAGCGGATTAACCTCGGAGATGCCTGACATGGTTGCGACGAACGAGGAGCCTACCGAACCACGCGAGCCTACGAGATATCCGTGAGCCTCGCTGTCGGCAACAAGCTTCTGGGCTGTCATGTAAAGCACCGAGAAGCCGTAGGTCGTGATAGAATTGAGCTCCTTGTCAAGGCGCGCCTTGACGATCTCGGGAAGCGGGTCGCCGTATTTTTCCTTGGCGCGCTGCCATGTGATGCTGACAAGCTGCTCCTCGGCGCCCTCGATGTTCGGAGGGAAGGTGCCCTTCGGTATCGGTCTTATGCTCTCGCACATATCGGCGATCTTGTTGGGATTTTTGACGACGACCTCGTACGCCTTGTCCTTGCCCAGCCACTCAAATTCCTTGAGCATTTCGGCTGTGGTTCTGAAAAACAGCGGCGGCTGGTTGTCGGCGTCCTTGAATTTCAGCGACGCCTGAAGAATCTTGCGGAAATCCGCGTCGTGCGGATCCATGAAGTGGACGTCGCAGGTCGCGCATACGGGTTTTCCCAGCTCCTTGCCGAGACGGACAATTGTCCTGTCGATCTCGTGAAGCTCGTCGACGGACTTGAAGGTTCCGTCGCGGAGCATAAAGGAGTTGTTGCCCGCCGGCTGGATCTCGAGGTAATCGTAGAAAGAGGCGATCTGCTTAAGCTCGCCCCACGGCGCGCCCTTGAGAATGCTCTTGTAGAGCTGTCCCTCACAGCACGCGGAACCGAGAATCAGCCCTTCCCTGTGCTTGACGAGCAGGCTTTTGGGAATGCGCGGCTTTTTATAGAAGGTTTGGAGGTGGCTGTGAGAAATCAGCTTGTAGAGATTTTTCAGGCCGACCTGATTTTTAGCGATAATTATCTGGTGGTAGCTGGGCAGCTTCTTGAAGTCGCCGCCCGCGATTTTTGTATTTATCTCGGCGCTTGAGCGGATATCGTAATCCGCTTCAAGACGTGAACAAAGGCTGACAAATATCTTTGACAGCATATCGGCGTCGTCAGTCGCCCGGTGGTGGTTGAACTTGCCGAGTCTGAGGTAGTTCGCGACGGTATCGAGCTTGACGTTCTTGATATCGGGCAGGATCGCTCTGGAAATCGCCACGGTGTCAATGGAGGTGTAGTTGTACTCAACTCCCATATTCTCGCACGCCTTGCGGATAAACGAGGTATCGAACGGCGCGTTGTGCGCTACAAGTATGCTGTCGCCCGCGAATTCAAGGAATGCCGTAACCGCCTCAGACTGCGACGGCGCGTTCTTTACCATTGAATCGTTGATGCCCGTGAGCTGAACTATCTTCGCGGGAATCGGCATTTCGGGATTTGCAAAGGTCGAGAAAACGTCGGTTACTTCGCCGTTTACGATCTTTACCGCGCCGATCTCGGTTATTTTGTCCTTGAGCGGCGAGAGTCCCGTTGTTTCGATATCAAAACAGATGAACGTGCCGTTCAGCGGTTCGTCCTGCTCTCCCGATACGGATTCGACGAGGTCGTCGACAAAATACGCCTCGGTTCCG
The DNA here is from genome assembly GCF_018918205.1 of Lachnoclostridium sp. MSJ-17. Lineage (GTDB taxonomy): Bacteria > Bacillota > Clostridia > Oscillospirales > Acutalibacteraceae > Ruminococcoides. Next base: position 44,643 of record NZ_JAHLQB010000029.1, read on the forward strand.
TAGAGAACCTTGATCTTTTCGCCGTCCTTGTTGATTTTTTCGGCGGCGTTCATCGCGTCCGGAAACGCCTGCGCGACTCCGTGGTCGGTGATCGCGATCGCCTTGTGACCCCACGCGGCGGCGCGTTTCACAAGCTCGCTCGCGGGTGTGAGAGCGTCCATCTGGGACATATTCGTATGCAGATGAAGCTCGACGCGCTTATTTTCAGCCTTGTCGACTACCTTGACCTTCTCGGCAGTGCCGATCGCACGGGCGTTCACAACAAGCTCGCCCGCGTATTTATCGTACTCTACGTCGCCCATAACGGCGATAGTGTCGCCCTTGCGTATTGCGTCGACCGCCGCGGATTCGCGGATCGTATTGAACACCTTGACGGTGGTCGAGCCGGTGTAATCTGTGATATTTATAGTAAAAATATTCTTGTCGCCCGATTTTGTGACGCGCTTTTCAAGCTCGAACACGTCGCCCCAGATCGTGACCTTACCGGAATCCATAGCTATTTCGCTGATCGGGATCATCTTGCCGCGGACGCTTCTGCCGTACAGCGGACGGATCGAGGTCTCAACAAGCTGAGGAGTCGCGAATTTGCCCTCGCGGATCTCGGTTTCGGTCGTCAGGGCGTCCTGTTGCTTTGCCCTTACATTCTCCGATATCTCTGCGCCGGCTTCGTAATCCTGAGCCGACTGCTCAAGCTGCTGACGCTGAACCTGTTTTTGAGCGCTCTGCATCTGCTGACGGTAGACGTCGTTATCCTCCGTCATCTCGAGAACACCGTCGTATTTGATATTTACGGTCATGTCAAACTGCTCGGAGATCAGCTTTTGCAGAGTTTTATCAAAATTCTTCGCGTCAAGAATCGTCTTGCCGCCGTTGTGAAGGGTAATCAGCAGATCCTTGCCCTGAAGCGTTACGTCGGCATTGTTCAGGGTGCCGTTTATGCTGGGATGCACACGGCGGGCTTCCTTGTAAAGCTCGGGAAAATACTTTACCGTGAACAACTCTCTGCCGAAGTGCGGCATTATCACTACACTGGAATCAAGCTCCTTGGAATAAAGCTTTTCGGTACGGGTAAGGTCGTCAAAGGAAACCAGCGCATTGAAATGCACCCACAGCTTGATGATTCGCACCTCGCTGTTGATATTGACCCGCGCGACCACTCCGCCGGATATACGATCGGGTATTTTGGTATTACCCACAGAAGCGCCAAATATACTTCCTAATGTTTTCATATACTTCCTTTACATTTTTTCGATTTCATCAATCAGGGCATCGACGAGCTTATCCTCGTCAACCTTGTACAGAATCTCGCCCTTTTTGAAAACAAGGCCGCAGCCCTCGCCGCCGGCTATGCCGATATCGGCTTCCTTGGCTTCGCCGGGACCGTTTACAACGCAGCCCATAACGGCGACCTTGATATTCTTTTTGCAGCCGCGCAGACGTTCCTCGACCTCGTTCGCGATTTTGACAAGGTCGATGCGCGTTCTTCCGCAGGTGGGACATGAAACGAACTGAACGCCCTCTTCACGCATATCAAGAGCCTTGAGAATATCAAAGGCGGCGTAAACCTCCCTGACAGGGTCGGCGGTAAGGGATACGCGGATAGTGTCGCCGATGCCGCGTGTAAGCAGAGCGCCTAAACCGGCGGCGGATTTGATTATGCCCATTCGCTCGGTACCCGCCTCGGTAACTCCTAGGTGCAGCGGATAATCACACTGCTCGGCTGCGAGTTCATAAGCCTGTATCATAGTTGAGACAGTCGAGCTTTTCATTGAAAGCACGATGTCGGTAAAGTCAAATTTTTCCAGCAGCGAGGCGTGATAAAGCGCGCTGTCGCAGAGAGCCTGCGGCGTGGGATGTCCGTATTTTGCGAGGATCTCCTTTTCGAGAGAGCCGGAGTTGACGCCGATCCTGATTGGTATCCCGCGCTGACGGCAGGCGTCGGCTACAGCCTTTACCCTGTCGTCGGAGCCGATGTTGCCGGGGTTGATGCGGATTTTATCAGCTCCCGCGGCGCATGCCTCGAGAGCCAGTTTGTAATTGAAATGTATGTCCGCGACAATGGGAGCCTTGACCGCTTTTTTGAGAGCGGGAATAAGGCGCACTGCGTCCATGTCGGGAATTGCGGCTCTTATCACCTGACAGCCCGCTTCCTCCAAAGCGACTGCCTGACGGACAGAGCCCTCTATGTCTGTGGAAGGTACGTTGAGCATGGACTGCACGCTCACCGGAGCTCCTCCTCCGATTTTGAGATTTCCTGCCTGTACCTGAATTTTACTGCTCATATTTCCTCCTACATGCCGGGGAATGTTCCCGTAACCAGCTGCCAGACGTCCTTGACCGAGATGACCGCGATGAATATCAACAGCAGCGCAAGTCCTGCGCCGTTGATGATATACTCAAATTTGCGCGGAATAGGTCTGCGGATAATCGCTTCTATCACGAGCATAACAAAGCGTCCTCCGTCAAGTGCGGGAAACGGCAGCAGATTGACGACTCCCAGATTGACGGTGATAAGCGCCATGATGAATATGATGTTGTTGACCGCGCTCATGAAGTTGATCTTCAATCCCTCGGAGGCGACCATTGACACCGCCTTTGTGATTCCGACGGGTCCCGACAGATCGGTGAAGCTGAACCTTCCCTGTACGAGCATCACAAGCGACTGCCATACGGTCTTTGCAAGACTCGCGGTCTGACTGACGGTCTGTCCGAGAACGGTGCCGACGTTCTTTTCGATCGGCTCGACGTAAAAGTCGTAGCGGACTATGGTTTCATTTGTATTCTTTTCCTTTGCCGCTTCCTCGGATTTATACTCTGTGAAGAACTGAACGTCCTCAAGCCTGACGCTTTTTCCGCCGCGCTCGACGTCCAGATCTGCGGTGTAGCGGAATCGCTCGTCGCGCTTTTCGATTTCGGGATAGGTGTATTTTTCGATTTTTGCAAGGTCTTTATACGCGTAAAGAGCGTCGATCGAAGCCTTGGCGGCGCTGTACGCCTCTTCCTTTGTCGCCGCGGTCTGAATCGGAACGGAGTTTTCGCTGAGTATCTGATAAAGCTCCTTGTACTCCTCGTCCGTCAGCTTCGCGCCGTAATACTTTTCATCGTTGTTTACAAGCTCGACAAATGTCTGAACAGGAAGATTAGCGCAATCCTCCCTGTAAACCTCGAGCGAATCGGGGTCGACGCTTGTGCACTGCATGGTCTGGATAGCAAACTGCAGATCCTTTGTATTCCAGATAGGATATCCGTTTACGCCCGTGATTTTGTCGCCGACCTGCATGCCGCTGCTCGCCGTGAACGCGTTTGGCGAAAAGCCGCTTATCACCGTACTCTCAAATACCGGCTGCTGTACGAGAACTATGAACATAAGCAAAAAGCCTACGACGAAGTTCATGAACGCTCCGGCGACGATGATAATCATCCGCTTCCAGATTTTCGCGTTTGTAAACGCCCGCGGGTTATCGCTCTCCTCGTCCTCGCCCTCCATGGCGCAATAACCGCCTATCGGAAAAAGTCTGAGTGAATACTGTGTCTCGCCTTTTTTGAAGCCGAAGAGCTTCGGTCCCATGCCGAGCGCGAACTCGTTTACCTGTACGCCCGATTTTTTTGCGGTGATAAAATGTCCGAACTCGTGCGCAAAAATAATGAATTCAAAGAGCAGTACGCCGATTACTATCAACGCCAATGTGATTAAAAACTGCATTTAATAAATGTCAACTCCAATATCAGATTCCGCAACGAATCTTGCCCTGTTTACCCTGTTATACCCTGTCGGTAACGTACTGCCGCGCTAGTCTGTCGGCAGTGAGAATATCTTCTACGCACATAGGCGTGGTGTTTTGTATGCTGTCGACCGCTCCCGTAACGAGCTCGCCGATCTCAAGGAAGCTGATTTTTCCGTTTCGAAACAGCATGTTCGCTTCCTCGTTCGCTCCGTTGGCGATAGCCGTGGCAACTCCGCCCATCGCGAGAGCCTTTTTGCAGGCGCGCAGACACTGAAAGGTTTCGTAGTCCGGCTCAAAGAAGGTAAGCTTTCCGATCTGAGCGAGATTCAGCTCCTCAACCGGCGACTCGTACCTCTCGGGATAGGTTATCGCGTACTGGATCGGAATGCGCATATCGGGTACTCCGAGCTGTGCGATAACGGAATTGTCGGTGTACTCGATAAGAGAATGGATAATGCTCTCGCGGTGAACGACAACGTCGATATCGTCGCCGGATACATCGAACAGACGCGCCGCCTCAATTATCTCAAGACCCTTGTTCATCATCGAGGCGGAGTCGATGGTTATCTTCGCGCCCATGCTCCAGTTGGGATGAGCAAGAGCCTGCTCGACCGTTACGCCGCGCAGCTCCTCTGTGGTTCTGCCGAAAAACGGCCCGCCGGACGCGGTGAGGATCAGCTTCTTGAGCGCCTTGTTGGGCGGATTGCCCTGTAAGCACTGGAAAATCGCGGAATGCTCGCTGTCAACAGGCAAAAGCTTTACTCCGTTTTTTCTGACAGCGTCTGTGACAAGGTCGCCGCCCGCCACAAGAGTTTCTTTGTTTGCAAGGGCGATGTCCTTTTTAGCCTCAGCCGCGGCGATCGTGGGCTGCAGACCGACCATGCCGACAACCGAATTCAGCACCAGATCAGCGCTTTTGAGGGTTGCCGCCGCGATAAGTCCGTCCATGCCCGCGAGGACCTTTGTTGATGTGTCCTTTATATTATCCCTCAGCACAGCCGCCTTATCCTCATTGAATACGACGGCGAGCTCAGGCTTGAATTTTCTGATTTGCTGCTCAAGCAGGTCAATGCTGCTGTTTGCCGTCAAGGCGCGGACAGAGAGTCCGAGCTTTTCGGCTACATCGAGCGTCTGGGTGCCGATTGAGCCTGTTGAGCCGAGAATTGATAGGTTACGTTTCATAATTTTACCCTAAGCTTAATATCGGCATATACTGACTGATGAGAAGGACGATCGGCGCTGTAAAAATTATGCTGTCGCAGCGGTCGAGAAAGCCGCCGTGACCCGGGAAAATCGTGCCGTAGTCCTTTATGCCGAGACTTCGTTTTATGAGTGAAAAGCTGAGGTCTCCGACTATGGAGAACACAGCGTCAAGCGCTCCGATAATCACCAGAGAAATGAAATTGACTGAAACCGCAGAGAATATCCAGAGCCGGAAAATAAGTCCGAGCGCCACAGCGGAGATCATGCAGAAAAGCACGCCGCCGATCGCTCCCTCAACGGTCTTTTTGGGGCTGATTTCGGGACATAGCTTGTGCTTTCCCATGCTTGCGCCGATGAAAAATCCGCCGGCGTCAGCCATCCACGGAATCATAAGCACCACGAAATAGCCGAAGGTAACGCTGATACCGTTGCTGCATACAAGAATCACGGCGCTCATGCCGAAGGATATCAGCAGAGTGCCGAACACGGCGTAACAGAAGTCGGGATAGCCGATCGTCTTATGACAGATGATCAGCACCATAAACGCCGCAAGCATAAACACGACAAGCACGATATACACATATGCAGTAGCGCACAGCAGCGTCAGAAGAAACGCCGCAAGAATGCAGCTGACAGATATCGGATAGTTTTTCAGCATTCCCTTACCGTATAAGTATTCCCCAATCATCACGGATGTAACACCGCTCACAACCAGATTTAAGGTAGGTCGCCACAGCTCGGACAGAAAAATCAACAGTACCACTGCGGGTATTCCGATTGCCGCGGTCAATAGTCTCGGTTTCAATGATTTCATTAATTTGCTCCTCTCAAGGCGCGGCAGCTCAAATGCCGCCGTAACGCCTGTTGCGCCGGGAATAAATGCGCAGCGCTTCGTCCAAATCGGACTTCTGGAAATCGGGCCAGAGCTTGTTCATGATCACAAACTCCGTATACGCCGACTGCCATAGCAAAAAGTTTGAAATCCGGTACTCGCCGCTCGGACGTATTATCAAATCCGGGTCGGGCTGTCCGGAGGTGTACAGTCTGTCGGAAATGAGCTGCTCGGAAATATCCGACTCGCTCAGAGCGCCGCTCTTTACGTCAGAAGCGATACTCTTAACTGCGCGGACAATCTCGTCGCGCGAGCCGTAGTTCATCGCGATATTGAGAACCATGCCGTCGCGCTCGCGCGAGCACTCCTCGTTCTCGTCCATAAGAGTCCGAAGCTCCGGCGAAAAGCCGCTTTTGTCTCCGATAAAGCGGACTACGATGTCGTCGTCCTTAAAATCAGAGATAGCCTCCTCGAGATAGGATTTGAACAGCTTCATAAGCGCGCCTACCTCGTCCTCGGGGCGCTTCCAGTTTTCGGTGGAAAAAGCGTATACCGTAAGGTATTTTATTCCGATTTCAGAGCAGTAACGCGTGATTTTACGGAAGGTGCGAGCACCTTCCGTATGTCCTGCCTTACGCGGCAGACCGCGTTTCTTCGCCCAACGTCCGTTGCCGTCCATTATGATTCCGACGTGCTTCGGCAGAATGAGCGGGGCTGCTGGTTCATCGGTTTTATTTCGTCCGAAGAATGCCATATTACAGCTCCAAAACCTCTTTCTGTTTGTCGGCAGAAACGCTGTCAACCTTCTTTGTGAATTTGTCTGTCAACTCCTGGGTCTTTTTTTCGGCGAGCTTGAGGTCGTCCTCGGTCAGCTCTCCCGACTTCTTCATTGCCTTGAGCTTTTCGATGGTATCGCGGCGAACGTTGCGGATCTGAACCTTCGACTCCTCGGCGAGCTTCTGAACGTCCTTTACGATCTCCTTACGTCTGTCCTCGGTGAGGGGCGGGAACTGAAGGCGGATAAGCTTGCCGTCGTTCATGGGATTGATGCCGATATCGGATTTCTGGATAGCCTTCTCGATCTGTCTGAGGATAGACGCGTCCCACGGCTGAATGGTGAGGGTTCTCGCCTCGGTCACGGAGACAGCGGCAAGCTGGTTTACGGGAGTAGGCGCTCCGTAGTAATCGACCTTGACCTTGTCAAGCACAGCGGGGTTCGCTCTGCCGGCGCGGATCTCGGCATATTCGGTGCAGAGGTGGTCGAGACGTCTGTTCATGCGCTCCTCTGCTTTTTTGAGCTGTTCTTTCATGTTAATCTCCTCCTAAATAATAAAATGAAAATAATTACTTAATCATTCTTCGTTTGAAACGACGGTGCCGACATTTTCGCCGCATACAGCCTTATAAATATTATCGGGGTCGTCAATGCTGAATACGAGAATCGGAATGTTGTTGTCCCTGCACATAGCGGCAGCTGTGCTGTCCATTACGTTGAGACCCTTGCTGAGAACTTCCTGGTGGGAAATGTTGTCAAACTTCTTGGCTTCGGGGTTGGTTTTGGGGTCGGAATCGTAAACGCCGTCAACCATTGTCGCCTTGAAGATGATATCAGCCTCGATTTCGGCAGCTCTCAGGGAAGCGGCGGAGTCGGTGCTGAAATAGGGGTTGCCGGTACCGCAGCCGAAAATAACTACTCTGCCCTTTTCCATGTGGCGGATAGCCTTGTTTCTGATATAGGGCTCGGCGACCTGCGGCATGGAAATAGCGGTCTGAACTCTTACGGGCACGCCGAGCTGCTCAAGAGCGTCGCAAACGCCGAGAGCGTTGATAGCCGTGGCGAGCATTCCCATATGATCGGCGCGGGGTCTGTCCATCTCGCCGGAGCTTCTGCCTCTCCAGAAGTTGCCGCCGCCGACAACGATGCCGATCTGAACGCCCTTCTCGTTGCACTTCTTGATCGGTTCGCAGATGCGGAGCACCGTGTCAAAATTTATGCCGTGCTTGTCCTCGCCCGCGAGAGATTCGCCCGAGAGCTTCAATAAAATACGCTTATATTTAGGTTTCATATCATAACACCTCGTCAATTATATTTAGTTACATTATACTATATCTTGGCAATGATGTAAAGCAAAAACACTAAATATTTTGTCTTTTCACCAAAGTTTCAATGACAAAAAAAGACGCTGTCCGATAAAATCAGACAGCGTCAGCGCTTATATTTTTATTATAGAATTAAAGAACCTTCGAAAGGAAGTCCTTGAGTCTCGGTGACTTGGGGTTCTCAAAGAACTCCGACGGCGAGCCCTGTTCCACGATTACTCCCTCGTCAACAAAAACGATATCGGTTCCCACTTCTCTTGCAAAGCCCATTTCGTGAGTTACGACAACCATTGTCATGCCCTCCTTGGCGAGCTGCTTCATAACCTCGAGAACCTCGCCGACCATTTCGGGGTCGAGAGCCGAGGTCGGCTCGTCAAAGAGCATTACGTCCGGGTTCATCGCCAAAGCGCGGACTATAGCAATACGCTGCTTCTGTCCGCCCGAGAGCTGCGAAGGATACGCGTCCGCTCTGTCGGCAAGTCCCACGCGCTCGAGGAGCTTCATAGCGTTTGCCTCGGCTTCCTCCTTGGTCTGCTTGAGGAGCTTTATCGGACCGAGGGTCAGGTTGCGCAGAACGGTCATATGCGGAAACAAATTGAACTGCTGGAAAACCATTCCCATCTTCTGGCGGTGGATATTGATATTTACGGAAGCGTCGGTGATATCGACGCCTTCGAAGTAGATCGAACCCGATGTGGGTTCCTCGAGGAGGTTAAGACAGCGCAGGAAGGTGGATTTGCCCGAGCCCGACGCGCCTATTACAACCATTACGTCGCCCTTGTCGATCTCGGCATTTATTCCCTTGAGGACAGCGGTGTCGCCGAAGGACTTGCAGAGATTGTCAACCTTGATCAGTACGTTATCAGTGGTCACTGTTGCGCAGCCTCCTTTCGAGTTTCTTCAGCAGGAATGAAAGAATCAGAACGATGATAAGATAGATCAGCGCTACCGTGATAAGCGGGAAAAACGCCTCGTAGGTACGCGAACGGATCATGTTGCCGACATATGTCAGATCCTGAAGCGCTACGTAGCCCGCAACAGAGGTCTCCTTGACAAGAACGATAAACTCGTTGCCCAGAGCGGGAAGAATGTTCTTGAACGCCTGCGGAATGATGATGTATATCATTGTGTTCTTGTAGTCAAAGCCGATCGAACGGCTCGCCTCGAACTGTCCCTTGTCGATCGACATAATGCCCGAACGGACGATTTCGGCAACGTAAGCCGCGGAGTTCATGCCGAAGGATATAAACGCCGCTATAATTCCGTCGCGCGAGCTTGCAAAAACGATAAAATACATAATCATCAGCTGGATAACAACAGGTGTTCCTCTGATGATCGTGATGTAGAAATTGCAGATGAAATTAAGCACCTTCAGAATATAATCCGAGGGCTTGGTACATTTTCTGCCCTGAAGCTGCATATCGTACGTGGAACGCACCATAGCGATAAGAAAGCCGAGAACAATACCTATTGCCGCCGCGACAAGCGTAATCAGAACCGTTACGCCCAGACCGCTCAGCAGCTGCAGCCACCGGTCGTCGGTAATAAATGTCTTGATAAAGCTCTGGGCGATACTTTCAAAAAAATCCATATAATATACCCTTACTCAAATCAAACGGGCAGGCACAAGTACCTGCCCGTCGCGATTCAAAAATTTTACTCGCTGATGTACTTCTTGATGATGGTGTCGATTGTGCCGTCATCCTTGAGCTCCTTGAGAGCCTTGTTGAACTGCTCGGTGAGCTCGCTGCCCTTCTTGAGGCAGATAGCGTACTCCTCGTTCTCAAAGGGATCGTCAAGAATCTTTGTGCCGGGGTTCTGAGCTACGAAAGCCTTTGCGGGCTGGTTGTCGATAACAACAGCGTCTACCTTGCCCTGAGTGAGTGCGAGAACAGCGTCAGCGCCCTTGTTAAAGCGCTCAACCTTTGCGTCCTCGATGTCGGTAACATAGATATCGCCTGTTGTACCCATCTGTACGCCGATGGACTTGCCCTTGAGGTCGTCTGCGCTTGCTACGGGGCTGTCCTTCTCGTTAACGATGATAACCTGTACGGCGTTTGTGTAGGGATCGGTGAAGTCAACGGACTGCTTTCTCTCGTCGGTGATGGTCATACCTGCCATGCCGAAATCAGCCTTGCCGGAGGTAACTGCGGTGATGATAGCGTCGAAATCCATGTCGTCGATAACGAGCTTGTAGCCGAGCTTTTTGCAGATAGCGCCCGCGATGTCTGCGTCGATACCTACGACCTCGCCGCCTTCCTTGTACTCATAGGGCTCAAACGCGGCGTTTGTAGCCATGTGAAGCTCCTTGGTCTCCGTATCGGAGGAAGCGGCTGATGAATTGTTGCCGCCGCACGCCGTGAACATAAGAACACAGGTGCAAAGCATTGCAACTGCCAATACTGCGGATAAAATCTTTTTCATTGAATTGTTCTCTCCTTTTTTTCAACAATAATATTAATATAACAGAAAGTTTTACAAAAATCAAGCGATTATGAAAATTTATTCAACAAATATCACGATTTATTCGTTTCCTTTTCTTCCTCAGAGGCTTTTTTCTTCTTTATAACCGCGCGGATTTTGAGCGCCGCGAGAACTGCGGCGGCTGATACAGCCATGCTTACCGCGCATAAAACGACTATCGCGGCAAGGTTGATCTTTGAGCTGCCGCTGCCGGAAAAATCATCAAACGCGCCGTAATCCTTTATTTTATTTTCCGTGGTATCCTCTGAACTGACTGATGAACCCGAGCTGCTCCTGCCGCCTGAAGATGATTTTGATTTTCCGCTGTTCGATGAAGATGACTTTGAGGAATCCGAGAATTTAGAGGATTTGCTCTGCGCTGAAGTGCTGCTGTCCGTTACCGTGATCAATCCCGATTTTACATCTACCACCGGCATGAAGTCCGCGTTGCAGTCAGCGCATTGCGAGACCGTGCATCCGAAGGTATAGCTTCCCGCCTTCTTTGACTTGAACGACAATGTAAAAATCACCGCGCCGCCGCGGCAATCGGCTCCGTCGGAATTCAGATAACTGAGTCTGACTCTGCCGTCCTCGCTGTTTGCTTCCACAAACGCAGGCTTCTCCGCGGAAGCGTCACGATATTCAAACGCCGAGGAGTCGTAATTGAATTCAAACAAAGCAGCGCCCAAAGGCTCGTCGGAATATGCCATGACTTCAACGGTGAAAATCCTGTTTTTCGCTGTTTCGCAGTCGGATGTGGAAAACGATACAGACGAAGCTGCCGACGACGTTAACATACAGAGCAAGAGTGAAATTACAGTCAAAAATACAGAAATACGCTTCATAATCACAACCATAATAATAAAAAAAACAAGCCCCCGAAGCATTTAGCTACGGGGGCAACCTTGGCGGAGAGAAGGGGATTCGAACCCCTGGTACGGTGATTACCGTACACATGATTTCCAATCATGCTCCTTCGGCCAGCTCGGACATCTCTCCAAACACCGTTGGTTATTATACCAAATTCATCTTGAAAAATCAAGGGGTTTTCCGAAATTTTTATATTTTCTTCCCTGAACAACATCGCGGCGCTTAAATTCACGGTTCATTTCATTCAATACCCGCTTCTTGTCCGCGCTCCACATGGGCGATATCAGCAGCTTCTTGTCGCCGTCGCCCGTCAGACGGTGAATAACGGTTTTTTCGGGCAGGACTTCGATCGCGTCACAGAGAATATCGAGGTATTGCTCAAGAGTGAGGGTTTCAAACATGCCCTGCCTGTAATCGGCAAGCAGGTCGGTTCCTTTGAGCACATGAAGGAGCTGCAGCTTCACTCCTTCGCTTCTCTCCCCCGCGTA
>NZ_JAHLQB010000032.1 GCF_018918205.1 Lachnoclostridium sp. MSJ-17
AGGTTATCGGGAGAAAAGCTGCGGCTGACAAACTCGTCCGCCTGCTCGCTGAAGATCTCCTCCATCAGCGAGGGAATATCGTCAAAATGGTAATAGAAGGAATTGCGGTTTATCCCGCAGTCCTCGACGATCTCCTTGACGGTGATTTTGTCTATCGGTTTGCTGTTGAGCAGCTTCATAAATGATTTTTTGATTGCGTCCTTAGTCAGCGAAGTCATGCTGCACCTCGTTCATAAGTAATATTTTTGCCGTTGATCCGCTCTGATACTATGAGCGTGAGAGCAGGATCTTGTAGTCGCGCATTTCCTGTTCGATCGCGGCTCTCTGACGCGGGTCGGGAATATGCAGCACATAAACTCCGCGCATATCCATGTACTTGAGCTTGAGCAGCCACTTGTCGAGATAGATGATGCGGTTGACGATAGTGGTTCGCGCGTCCTTGAACGGCACGCGGTTGAACATGGTGACGAAGGTGTTCTTGTAGCCGTAAATGAAGTCGCACAGCGCGCGGTAGGCGTTGTTGCCCGGTGTGCGCGAATTGAGCTCGGACTTGTACCAGTAGAACATTTTGGAGGCGTTCATGTCGTCGGCGAGCTGCTTGCTGATGATGTGCGAAATGCAGTAAAACGCGTCGTTCCATACAGTGCGGAAATAGTCGTCGCGGTAGTTGGGGTTGACGCTGCTTCTGAACTCGCAGACGCAGCCGTAAACGCTCTGATATAACATATCCGCCTTACCCAGCGGCTGATAGCGCATTGACGGCACGCTCTCGGACATGATGTTGCCGTCGTAGGGCTCAAAGAACATTCTGCTGTTGACCATGGCGTCGACCGCGTTCTTGAGCATGTGGTTGAACTCGATCGTGAGATGACCGCGGGCTTCGGGGCTGTCTGAGCTCAGGCGCAGACACTCGGACGCGAAGTTCACGTATTTTACAAGATCCTGCTCGGGGGTTTCGGGTCTTTTGGCGGCAAGCACCTTGCATGCGCAGAACCACACACCCGAATTTTCGGACTCCGTATCGAAAAGCAGCGAAAGACACTTGTCGGCGGTATCGTAGTCGCCGCGGTTGTAGCACGAGATCGCAAGGGACAGATCTGCCTTCGGTTCAACAGGCTGATAAACAGGCTGATAAGCCGGAGCAGGAGCAACGGGTACGGGAGCAACAGGCGCCGGCTGCATATTCTGAACAGGCGGTGCGGGCTGATACTGTGCGGCTTCGGGCTGTTCCTCCGCCGCAACAGGCTCACCGGTTACGGCTTCTCCGGCAGCGGAGTCTGCCTGCGGCTCGCTGACCTCAGCGGGAGCTTCACTCGGCGGAGTGAGTATGATTTTGTAGCCGCATCTCGTACAGAAAACGAATTCTCTGCCCTGCTCGCAGGATATCGGATTTCCGCACTGAGTGCAGTAAACGGTAATGTTTTCCATGATCACACCTCTTTATCTTACGCCTTAAAGAACTCAAGGAACGCGCGGTAAGCCATATACACGTCGGTTTTTGATACGATCTCAAAGGGCGCGTGCATTGAGAGTACGGGTACGCCGAGGTCGATGACGTCGACGTTCATGTTGGCGACGTACTTCGCGATAGTACCGCCGCCGCCGAGATCAACCCTGCCGAGCTCGCCGATTTGCCAGAGGATACCGTTCTTCTCGAGCATGGCGCGGATTTTGCCCATGTACTCGGCGGAAGCGTCGGAGGTGTCGTACTTTCCGCCGTGACCGGTGTATTTGGATATAACTACGCCGCTGTTGATATAGCAGCTGTTCTTCGCCTCGAACGCGGAGGCGTAGGTCGGGTCGAAGGCGGCGTTTACGTCGGCTGACAGACAAACGCTCTTTGACAGCGCGCGGTAGCCCTCAACGCCGTCCTGAGCGGCGAGGTCATAGATAAAATAGCGCAGGAAATCGCTCTGCATACCGGTATTGCCGTCGCTGCCGATCTCCTCCTTGTCGGCGAGGTAGGTGACGCAGGTGTCCTCGGGAATTCCCGCGTCAAACGCCGCGACGAGCGCCGGATATGCGCAGACCTTGTCGTCGTGGCCGTAAGCGCCGATCATGCTGCGGTCAAAGCCGATGTCCTTCGCCTTGAAGGTAGGAACAAGACAGAGCTCCGCTGAGAGGAAGTCGTTCTCGGTGATGCCGTACTTTTCATTGAGGATAGACATGATGTTGAGCTTGACAAGCTCCTTCTCGTCCTCGGCTTCGGCGTACGGACGCGAGCCGACGAGAACGTTCAGATCCTCACCCGTGAACGCCTTCGCCATGGGCTTTGTCACCTGCTCCTGAGCAAGGTGCGGAAGCAGGTCTGTAACGCAGAAGCAGCTCTCGTTTTCACCGTCGCCCCATTTGATATTTACTACGGTGCCGTCGGTCTTTGCGACAACTCCGTGGAGAGTCAGCGGAATAGCAGTCCACTGGTACTTTTTCAGACCGCCGTAGTAGTGGGTCTTGAAAAGTCCGAGACCGTTCGCCTCATAAAGCGGATTCGGCTTGAGGTCGATCCTCGGGGAGTCGATGTGGGCGATCGCGAGACGCGCGCCGTTTTTTACTCCGTTTTTGCCTATCACCGCAAGGGCAATGGCTTTTCCTCTGTTGACAAGATAAACCTTGTCGCCCGCCTTGTACTCAGCCTCGGGGTCGTATTCCTCAAAGCCCCTTTCCTTTGCCTGAGCCAGCGCCTCGGCGACTGCCTCGCGCTCAACGGGCGCGAGGTTCAGAAAGCTCTTGTAGCCCTCGCAGAACTCGTCCGCTTTTGCGATCTCCTCCGCTGAGAGCGACTTTACTCCCTTGTTCTCGGTGAGCATAACGCGCTCGCGGAGCTCTTCGGTCTTTGTTTTTTCTTCTGACATATATATCTTCCTTTCGCTGAAAAGTAATTATTTTTATTTTAAGAATAATAAAGCTCAATATACACCGACTTCGCGCTTTCGACCTTGTCGACGTACTGCGAGGTCTCGGGGTACGGTATCGTGCTCAGGGTCACGCCGTCTGTGCTGTACGAGGAGTCCGCAAGCCAGTCCGACACGACAAATCCCGCGTTATACGCCGCGACAGCGCACTGCTCGGTGCCGTAATAGTCGTAAAAATACCGCAGCAGGTACGCTCCGTAGTCTATGTTGACGGCGGGGTCAAAGAGGTCGTCCGAGGTGTATTTATCAGTCTCGCCGCGCTTTTGCAGGAGCCACTCAAACGAGGACGGCATCAGCTGCATAAGCCCTCTTGCGCCGACGGAGGACTGAGCGTCGGGGTTAAAGCCGCTTTCGGTGCGGATAACCGCGTAGATCAGCGCCGGCGGCAGGCTGTAGTCTGCGGCAGCCTTGTTGACGTACTCGCTGTACTTCTGCGGATAGGCGACCTTGCGCAGATTATCGGCGGTTCTGCCCTGGCAGTTCACGACAAAGAGCACAGCCGCGGCGGCAAGGATAAAAAATACCGCGATCCATACGGCAGCGGGCATCCTGCCCTTTTTTTGCTTTTTGCCGCGGCGCGGCGCGTATCTTCTGTTTTGCGAATATTGCGCCATCACATCACCCCGGCATTTATTTTTTCTGTCAGCGCGTACATGCGCGACCTGAATTCGTCTATATCTCCGTTGTTTTCGATCACATAGTCCGAATGACAGCGGAAAAATTCTTCGCTGTACTGGGCGCGGATACGCTCCAGCGCCTGTTCCTTTGTTACATTGTCGCGCCCGAGGATCCTTTGCAGCCGCACTTCCTCGTTCGCGGTCACGCTTATGATAATATCGCAGACCGCGTCCATGTTGCTCTCAAAGAGCTGCGGCGCGTCAAACACAGCCGTGCCGCTGAGGGTCTTAAGTATTCTTAGCGTCTGAGCGATCACGAACGGATGAACGATTTCGCCGAGAAGCGCGGTATTTTCCTTGGTTTCAAAGGCGCGCTTTGCGAGAAGCTTACGGTCAAGAACGCCGTCGGGTCTGATGATATCCTGACCGAAGCTCGCGGCGACAGCTTTCAGGCACGCGGGCGAGGTTTCGTAGATTTTTGCCACGAGCGCGTCAGCGTCGATGACTGTCATGCCGTTCTTTGTGAATATCTCCGCCGCCGTGCTTTTGCCTGCTCCGCTCTGACCCGTCATTCCGATAAGCCTGACTCTATTCAAGGTCGATCACCTCAAATCCCGCCGCCCTGATAAGGCGGTTGTATACGGCGAGACCTACGCCGTCGGTAGATGGCAGCCGCGAAAAGACAGTCATGACTCCTCCGTAGCCGTCAACGCGGCGCAGGCTGTCGAACAGGCGGTGCGCCTGAGTCTCGTAGTCGAGCCGCTTGCCGAGAGAAATCGTCTTGACGCCCTTAAGAAGCGGGATATCCTCGTCGCAGCAGAGAGCGGCAACTCCGGCGCCTGCGTTCTTGTTGACATAGTCAATATACGCGTCGTCAGAGCATTTGAGAAGTATCACGTTCGCTTTAGGAGCGTAGTGCTTGTACTTCATGCCAGGACTAGCGGCGGTCTGACCCTGAGCGAGCTGATGAAGCACCGCGTCGTCGACCTCGACCTCGCCGAGAACCGCTCTGAGCTGTTCGACGGTTATTCCGCCCGGACGAAGCACTCTCGGAATGTCTGTAGCGACGGTGATAACCGTGCTCTCGAGTCCGACGGAGCATTCGCCGCCGTCGAGCACAGCGTCGATTTTGCCGTTCATGTCGTTCATAACGTGAGCGGCTGTTGTGGGGCTCGGCGAGCCTGAAATATTCGCCGAGGGAGCCGCCAAAGGCGTGTTTGCCGCTTTTATGACCGCCTGCGCCACAGGGTGCGACGGAAATCGTATCGCGACGGTATCGAGCCCCGCGGAGACCTCGCCGGGAATAGCTCTGCCCTTCTTCATGATTATCGTCAGCGGCCCCGGCCAGAAGGCTTTGGCGAGGGTGTACGCCGCTTCGGGGATTTCGCGGACTAACGCGAATCGGCTGATGTCCTCAAACGCCGCGATATGTACTATCAGGGGATTGTCCATCGGTCTGCCCTTCGCCGCGAAGATTTTCGCGACCGCCTCTCCGTTCAGGGCGTCGGCGGCAAGACCGTAGACCGTCTCCGTCGGGATCGCCGCCAAACCTCCGTCTGACAGTATCCTTCCGGCTGTATTTATATCGTTTTCGTTGTTGTGCAAAAGCTGTGTCGTCATTGCTGTTCCATGCTTTCCTTTAGCTTTTCCGCTCTGTCGGCGGTGACGAGAGCGTCAATGACCTCGTCGAGGTTGCCGTTGAGAATATCCTCGAGCTTGTACAAAGTCAGTCCTATCCTGTGGTCGGTCAGTCTGCCCTGAGGATAGTTGTAGGTGCGGATACGCTCGCTGCGGTCGCCGGTGCCGACCTGAGATTTTCTGTCGGCGGCGATCTCACTCGCCTGCTTGTCCTGCTTCTCTTTCAAAAGCCGCGACTTGAGCACCTTGAGCGCCTTGTCCTTGTTCTTGTACTGACTGCGCTCGTCCTGACACTCAACCACCGTGCCCGTCGGGATATGCGTTACGCGTATCGCGGAGCTTGTCTTGTTGATATGCTGACCGCCCGCGCCGCTCGAACGGAAGGTGTCTATCTTTAAATCCTTGGGGTCGATCTCAAGCTCAACGTCCTCCGCCTCGGGAAGCACCGCTACCGTGGTGGTCGAGGTGTGAACGCGTCCCTGACTCTCGGTCTCGGGTACTCTCTGTACGCGGTGAACTCCGCTCTCGTACTTGAAGCGCGAATACGCTCCGTCGCCCTCGATCATGAACGAAATTTCCTTGTAGCCGCCGAGCTCGGTCTCGTTGACATTGACGACCTCGACGCGGTAGCCGCGCTTTTCGGCGTACATCGTGTACATTCTGAAAAGCACCGCGGAAAACAGAGCGCTTTCCTCGCCGCCCGCTCCGCCGCGTATCTCGACAATGACGTTGCGGTCGTCGTTCGGGTCCTTGGGAAGAAGCAGTATCTTGAGCTTTTCGGAGAGCTCCTCCGTTTTTTCCTTCGCCTCGTCAAGCTCGAGCTGTGCAAGCTCGCGCAGCTCGCTGTCGCCGCTCTCGAGGATCTCAAGGCTCTCGCGCTCGGTCTGCACAGCCGCCTTGTACTCGCGGTAGGTCAGCACTATCTCCTCGATCGACTTTATCTCCTTCATTATCTTCTGATACGCCTCGGGGTCAGCCGCTACGGACGGCTCGTAGAGCCTGCTGTTGAGCTCAGAGTATCTCTTGTCAAAAATCTCTATTTTTTCGAACATATTCATTCTCCGATGATTTTTCTGATGTTTTTCTCGATTTTTTTGCGCGGAGCCATGACCTCGCGTCCGCAGTTAAGACAGCGGAGCTTGAAATCCATTCCTACGCGCAGTATTTCAAACGTCTTTGAGCCGCAGGGATGCGGTTTTTTCATTTCGACGCGGTCTCCGACCTGTACGTTCAAGAAAAACACCTCCTGTTTTTATCTTAATATATTATTATAGCATATTTTATTCTGTTGCGCAACCGAGAAATGCGGCGGCGCTGCGTCAAAGAATTTTTTTGGAAATATTTTTTAAATTGCATATTTTTATGCAATTTTTTCCGTTTTAGTCCTGTGAGTGAGGAAGCCCCATCCTCAAATAAATTTTCAGGAGGAATAAAATGAACGATTATATCTCGGAAATCACCCTTGATCTCAACTGTGAACGCAGCTGCCGGACTATCATGCTGACGCAGTTTGACAAGGGCAAGAAAATCCACCTCACCGTAAAGGCGAACGGCGAGCCCTACTCCGTCAGCGGCTGCTCTGTTGTTTTGAAGGGCGTTAATTCCGACGGAAGCAGAGTCGCCGTCGACTGCAATATTGAACAGGACGGCACCGCGACCGCGGTTACCGACGACATAACCTTCGCGGTAAAGGGCTTTGCCGCCGCGAGATTTGTGATTTCCGACAGCCAAAGAACATACAATACACAGAGATTTCTGATTTACGTCGACGACGCTCTCGACACCGACGTGACCTCAGACCCCGCGTATTCTATCCTCAACAGGCTTATCCGCGAGGTGCAGCTGATCGACGAGCACGGCGGGATAATCGTCGACGACGAGCTCAGCAGCACAAGCGCGCACCCTGTTCAGAACAGAATCGTAAACGCCGCGCTGAATACAAAGGCCCCCTTGTCGACCGCCTACACCTTTGACAACACGACCACAGCTGTTCCGTTCAATGTCAATAATCCAAAGATCATATATCTGAACGCCGTTGTTGACGGAGAAAACGGTATTGTTATTACTTCCGCACATAATTCCGGGTTCCAGTTTTTCTTCGGACGAAACGGAACTACAAAAATACGGTTGAGAAACGGTGCTGATACTTATACCGATTGGCAGCCTGCGGCAGAAAAAGCCGCCAACAAAAGCAACGCGATCACCTCGTCAAACAAGACGAGCTCCACGCTTTTCCCCACAATCAAGGCGGTCGTCGACTACCTCGCCGAAAAATACGAGGCACTGTCAAACAAGCTGACCTCAGCATACGGCATTGACGGAGATTCCACCGACGCTCAGTACCCCACGGCGAAGGCGGTCTATGAATTCGGCGGAGAGATCGTCGACATTGTTAACGAGGATATCGCGGAAACGAACGATGCTGTCGCCGACCTCAAGACCTACCTCGGCTACACCTCGGGCGATATCCTCGGTCTGCAGGCTGATTTTGAGAACAAGGTATTCACCCGTCTGGGCGCGGCTGTCGGCAAAAACGCAGGCAGCGACTTCGACGTGTTCCCGATGTACGGAGGGCGCAGGCGCGTTGTCGTCGACTCGGACGGCGTTATCGATGACAGCATTGCTCCGGCAAGCGTCACTGAAACAGACTATGACCTCGACGTTATGGTATATCAGCCTAAATTCTACTACAAGGTAGTTCCGCTCAAGCTCGAGAAGCAGTCAGGCGGTACGGGATATCATATCCGCAAGGCGAATTACTACATCACCTCGACTCCGCACGCGGGGTTCAAGGTTCACCCTCTGTTCATCGACGCAAACGGCAATGAGGTCGATTATGTTCTGCTCTCGGCGTATGAAGCGTCGTATCTGCATGCCGAAACCGGAAATTATCATTATTTCAGCGACGGAACAGATACAAACACGAATATAGACTGGGCACATGACGTGCTCAAATCCATGCCCGGAGTAAAACCGATCTCGGGACAGCGCAAGGCGATGACTAAGGCTAACATGGAAGCGCTCGCGCAGCGCAAATCGTCGAACTGGCACCTTGATACTATCAAGTCTGTATCTGCAAATCAGCTGCTCATGATAATTGAAATGGGTCAGTTCAATACGCAGGCGGCTATGGGCAGCGGCGTTACCGACACTCCGAATAACGGCGCCTACAACTGCTCTTCTCTCACCGGCTCGACCACTTCCCTCGGTAACGCAACAGGCATGGCAGCAGAAACAACCTATGAATCAGCGGGAAACGAAACAGTTAACACCACCAACGGCAAATTATCTGTTTCTTACCGGGGACTTGAAAACCCATGGGGCAACATCTGGAAGCATGTAAACGGAATCAACCTCTGGGGCAACGGCGAAATGGGCGGAGGTCAGGCTTACATAGCCGATAACTTCAGCTTTGACGAAGAAGCGCACAGCGGAAATTATCATCCCGCAGGCTTCACCATTGCAAACGCAAGCGGCTGGATATCCGCGTTCGCTTACGGAAATGAGGATTTCGACTGGCTGTTTATGCCTTCGGAAACAACAGGCAACAGCTCGCTTCCTGTCGGCGACCGCTATTACGGTACAGAAGATATGAATGGTTACTATATAATCCGGCACGGCGGCTATTGGAACAGCGGCAATGCAGCGGGCGGTTTTCTTTTGAATTGTCTCGGTCCGAGCGGCTCAAAAGCCAATTCGATCGGCGGCCGCCTGCTGTATGTTCCGACCGCGGCGGTATAAAGGAAAGGAGACGCATATGACAGATTACGGTATTGTAAGAAGCACAGTCAAGCCTGACGAAAAGATTGTCGACGAGCATTCGGTCTGGGTAAACACGGAAATCACTCAGACTTCTGACGGTTGGAAATATCGCATGGTTCAGTACGGCAAGGACGAGTATATCAAACTCATGGACGAGGCGAACCAGAAGGCTCAGGCTGACCTTGAGTACCTCGCCATGATGACGGAGGTGGAGCTTGAGTGAGTAAGCATTTCAAAAAGGTAAAAATGTATTTTGACAGCGGCTTGTGGAGCATCGAGAGAGTGCGAAACGCCGTAGTCAAGGGCTGGATAACAGCTCAGGAATACAAAACAATCACAGGCGAAGAATACAATACAGCAGCATAAAAAAAACAGCTCCGGGGATATCCTCGGAGCTGATTCCTTATGACAATAATTTTTTGATTCTTTCAACAGCTTCAACAGTGTTTTCTCTGTCGCCGAACGAGGTCAGACGGAAGTAGCCCGCGCCGTTTTCACCAAAGCCCTCGCCCGGTGTGCCTACGACGTTGGCTTTCTTTAAGAGCAGATCAAAGAACTCCCAGCTGCCCATTCCGTTCGGGCATTTGAGCCAAATGTACGGTGAATTCTTGCCGCCGGTGTAGTAAATGCCCAGCTCGTCGAGAGCGGAAGCAATAATGCGCGCGTTCTCCTGATAGTAGGCGATATTATCGCGGATCTGACGCTGTCCTTCCTCGCTGAATACAGCCGCCGCGGCGCACTGTACGGGATACGAAACGCCGTTGAACTTCGTAGCCTGACGGCGGTACCATGTGGCGTAGAGATTGTGACCGTCGCGCTCAAGCTCCTTCGGGATAATTGTATATCCGCAGCGGGTGCCGGTAAAGCCCGCGGTCTTTGAGAGCGAGCAGAGCTCTATGGCGCAGGTTCTCGCGCCCTCGACCGCGTAGATCGAACGCGGCAGATCATCGGTGATGAACGCCTCATACGCCGCGTCGTAGAGAATGACCGCGTCGTTTTTGTTCGCGTAATCCACCCACGCCTTGAGCTGGTCGTATGTAAACGCCGCGCCTGTGGGGTTGTTCGGAGAACAGAGGTAGATTATATCTGCCTTAACGTCCTCGTCGGGCATAGCCGTAAAGCCGTTTTCCTCGTTGCAGGCGGCGTAGATGATCTTTCTGCCCGCCATGATGTTGGAATCGACGTAAACGGGATATACGGGGTCGGTGACAAGGACTGTGTTGTCCTGAGAGAAGATGTCGCCGATGTTGCCGCAGTCGGACTTTGCTCCGTCGGACACGAAAATCTCGTCGGCTGAAACATTCACGCCGAAGCTCTTATAATAGCCCGAGATCGCCTCTCTGATGAAGTCATAGCCCTCGTACTCCGGATAGCCCTTGAAGGTCTCCTTGTGGCCGAGCTCCTCGGCGCCCTTTTTCATCGCCTCGACGACGACGGGAGCCAAAGGCAGGGTCACGTCGCCGATACCGAGACGGATGATCTTCTTATCGGGATTTGCCGCCGCATATTCCGCGGTTTTTCTCGCTACGTCGGCGAAAAGATAGTTCGGCACAAGGTTGTCAAAATTTTTATTGATTTTCAAAGTGGTTTCATTCCTTTATATCAGATTTTTTCCTAATATCTGATAAACGACAAGGTCTTAAACCTCGACCTCACCCTCGTAAACCTTCTCGGCGTTGCCGGTCATGTATACGGTCTCGTCGGTGTAGTTGATGATAAGATCGCCGCCCTTGAGCTTGATCTTGATGTCGTCGCCCTTCTTGCAGAAGCCGTTCTCACATGCCGCTACAGCTACGGCGCAGGCGCCTGTACCGCATGCCCATGTCTCGCCGGAGCCGCGCTCCCATACGCGCATCTTGATTGTCTTGTCATTGAGAACGGTGACAAACTCGGTATTTACTCTCTCGGGGAAGATCGGGTCGTTCTCGAACAGCGGTCCGATCTCCTCAAGGTTGATGTTGTCGATATCGCTGTCGACGAATACGACGCAGTGCGGGTTGCCCATGGAAACGCAGGTGATGCGGTAGTCCTGCATACCGATAGTCACTCTGCGGTCGACTACCTTGTCGCCGCTGAGGTCAACGGGAATGAGCTTCGGGTCGAGGATAGCCTTGCCCATATCGACGCGGAGTGTCTTGACCTCGCCGTCGGTGGTGTATGCCTTGAGCGACTTGATGCCGCTGAGGGTCTCGATCGTGATCTCGTCCTTCTCCTTGATGTTTACCATGCCGTGGTCGTAGAGGAACTTGCCGACGCAGCGGATACCGTTGCCGCACATCTTGCCCTCGGTGCCGTCGCGGTTGTACATCTTCATCTGGGCGTCAGCTACCTTTGAGGGAGCGACGAGGATAACGCCGTCGCCGCCGATACCGAAGTGACGGTCGCTGAGTCTTACAGCGAGAGCCTCGGGGTTGTTGATCCACTGACCGAAGGTTGAGAAGTAGATATAGTCGTTGCCGATGCCCTGCATCTTTGTGAAGCGGAGCTTGGTCTTGGAATCTCTCATGTTGTTGATGTCGACAAGCTCTGTGCTGTGCTGTGAATAGCGGCTCTTGAGGCAATCCGCGAGAGCGTTGGCGGTGTCGAGAGAGGTAAGGCAGGGAATGTTCCTCTCAACGGTCTTTCTGCGGATCTTTACGGAGTCACGCGAGGGAATTCTGCCCTTCGCGGAGGTGGAAATAACGTACTGGACCTTGCCCGACTCGATAAGCGAGAGGGTGTTGTTGCGGTCGGACTCGTGGATCTTCTTAACGCCGACAGCGTCGATGCCGTACTTGTTGAGCACCTTCGAGGTGCCCTCGGTGGCGTAGATCTTGAAGCCGAGGTCGTAGTATTTCTTGGCGATCTCGCCGATCTCAGCCTTGTCGGAGTCGCGGACGGTGATGAACACGCCGCCGTTCTTCTTCATCTTGTAGCCCGCGGCGATAAGTCCCTTGTAGAGAGCCTCCTCAAGGGTGCCCGCGATACCGAGGACTTCGCCTGTGGACTTCATCTCGGGACCGAGGTGGTTGTCGACGTTGATGAGCTTCTCAAAGCTGAATACGGGAACCTTGACCGCGATATACGGGCTCTTGCGGTAAAGACCTGTGCCGTAGCCCATGTCCGCGAGCTTCTCGCCGAGCATCGCTCTTGTCGCGAGGTCGACCATCGGAACGCCCGTTACCTTGCTGATGTAGGGGATCGTTCTCGAGGAACGCGGATTAACTTCAATTACATACAGCTCGTTGTTGTAGATAAGGTACTGGATATTTACAAGACCCTTTGTTCTCAGCTCGATCGCGAGGTTGCGCGAGCTTTCAACGATGATCTCGGTCATCTCGTCGGAGATGTTCCACGCGGGATAAACAGCGATAGAGTCGCCTGAGTGAACGCCTGCGCGTTCAACGTGCTCCATGATACCGGGAATGAGGATATCCTCGCCGTCGCAGATAGCGTCGACCTCGATCTCGGTGCCCTGGAGATATTTATCGATAAGAATCGGGTTTTCAATGTTCTGTGCGAGGATGATCGCCATGTATTCCTTAACGTCAGCCTCGTTGAAGGCGATGATCATGTTCTGACCGCCGAGAACGTAGGACGGACGGAGAAGAACGGGATAGCCGATAGTGTCGGCGACCTCAAGCGCTTCCTCTGTAGTCATAACGGTCACGCCGCGCGGACGCTTGATGTGGTACTTCTCGAGAAGCTCGTCGAAGCGCTCTCTGTCCTCAGCCATATCGATAGCGTCGTAGGAGGTGCCGAGGATATTTACGTTGTTCTCGCTGAGGAACTTCGTCAGCTTGATAGCGGTCTGTCCGCCGAAGGCGACAACAACGCCGTAGGGGTTTTCGGTCTTGATGATGCCCATGACGTCCTCTGTTGTCAGCGGCTCAAAGTAAAGTCTGTCGGCGGTGTCGAAGTCGGTTGAAACAGTCTCGGGGTTGTTGTTGACGATTACAACGTCGAAGCCCGCCTTCTTGAGCGCCCATACGCAGTGTACGGAGGCGTAGTCGAACTCGATGCCCTGACCGATGCGGATAGGACCTGAACCGAATACGATGACGGTCTTTTTGTCGCTCTTGCGCTCGGCGATGAACTCCTCAGCCTCGTTTTCCTTGTCGAAGGTGGAATAGAAGTAGGGAGTCTCGGCGGCGAACTCAGCCGCGCAGGTGTCAACCATTTTATATACGGGAGTGAGCGGATTTTCGATAGTCTGACCGCTCATTTCCTCGATCGTCTTGTCGAGGAAGCCGGTGTGCTTGGCTCTTGAGTAAAGCTCCTCTGTGAGAACGCCTTTTTTCAGCTCGTCCGAAACGGCGATGATGTTTCTGAGCTTCTCGAGGAACCACTCGTCGATCATGGTAATCTCGTGGATCTTGTCGACGGAGATACCGCGCTTGAGCGCTTCGTAGACGCAGAATATTCTTCTGTCGTCGCAGACGCTGAGCTGGTGCATGACATTAGCGTCGCTGAGCTTTGCGTACTCCTTGTCGTCGAGGGTGTTGTGGGAGATCTCCGCGCCTCTGACAGCCTTCATGATAGCCTGCTCAAAGGTGGGAGCGATAGCCATAACCTCGCCTGTCGCCTTCATCTGGGTGCCGAGGTCGCGCTTGGCGTATACGAATTTATCGAAAGGCCATTTCGGGAACTTAACGACAACGTAGTCGATAGCCGGCTCGAAGCACGCGTAGGTTGTGCCCGTAACGGCGTTTTTGATCTCGCTGAGGGTGTAGCCGATCGCGATTTTGGAAGCTACCTTGGCGATCGGGTAGCCGGTAGCCTTTGAGGCGAGAGCCGAGGAACGCGATACACGCGGATTTACCTCGATAACGGCGTACTCCATGCTCTCGGGGTCGAGAGCGAACTGACAGTTGCAGCCGCCTTCAACCTTGAGCGCTGAGATGATGTCGAGAGCCGCGGAACGCAGCATCTGGTACTCCTTGTCCGAAAGAGTAACGGCGGGAGCGATTACGATAGAGTCGCCGGTGTGAACGCCGACGGGGTCGAAGTTCTCCATTGAGCAGATCGTGATTACGTTGCCCTTGGAGTCGCGCATTACCTCGAACTCGATCTCCTTCCAGCCGGAGATGCACTTCTCGACGAGGACCTGTGTGATAGGAGAAAGCTCCAGACCGTTTGAAGTGATCTCGCGAAGCTCCTCCTCGTTATTTACTATGCCGCCGCCTGTGCCGCCGAGGGTGAAGGCGGGACGGATGATTACGGGATAGCCGATCTCGTTTGTGAACCTGACGGCGGACTCGACGTCGTTTACGACGAGCGACGGAATGACGGGCTGGTTGATGGACATCATCGTGTCCTTGAAGAGCTGTCTGTCCTCAGCCTTGTCGATAGTCTCGGGCTTTGCGCCGAGGAGCTGAACGCCGTGCTTCTCGAGGAAGCCTTCCTTTGCGAGCTGCATTGAGAGAGTCAGACCCGTCTGACCGCCGAGGGTCGAGAGCAGGCTGTCGGGCTTCTCCTTGACGATAATGCGCTTCACCACGTCGAGGGTGAGCGGCTCGATATAGATCTTATCCGCCATGGCGTTGTCGGTCATGATCGTAGCGGGGTTGGAGTTTACGAGGATAACCTCAAGACCCTCCTCCTTGAGGGCGCGGCACGCCTGTGTGCCGGCGTAGTCAAACTCGGCTGCCTGTCCGATAACGATGGGACCCGAGCCGATAACCATTACTCTTTTAATATCCTTTTTCAGTGGCATACTATCAATCCTTACTTTATAGAATATTTTTGAATATATCTGAGATTACTGCTTGCTGTCGTCCATCATTCTGAGGAAGCGGTCAAAGAGGAACGAGGTGTCGAGCGGACCGCCGTGGGCTTCGGGATGGAACTGCACCGAAAAAGCGGGGAAGCTTTTGTATGTCACGCCCTCGCAGGTGTTGTCGTTGCCGTTAACGTAGCTTACCTCGCTGTCCTCGGGCAGGCTGTCGGAAACGACGGCGTAGCCGTGGTTCTGTGAGGTGATGTAGACCTTGCCTGTCTCGAGCTCCTTGACGGGCTGGTTGGCTCCGCGGTGGCCGTACTTGAGCTTTTCGGTCTTTGCTCCGTGAGCGAGAGCGAGCAGCTGGTGACCGAGGCAGATGCCGAACATCGGAACATTGCTCTCTGTGAGCTTTTTAAGCTCCTCGATGACCGCGGTGTTCTTCGCGGGGTCTCCGGGGCCGTTCGAGAGCATGATGCCGTCGGGATTGAGCGCGAGGACTTCCTCGGCTGTTGTGTGGGCGGGTACGACAGTCAGGCTGCAGCCGCGCTTGTTGAGCTCTCTGCCGATGTTATGCTTCGCGCCGAAGTCCATGAGGACAACGTGATACTTCGCGTTTTCGACGGGGAAGTTTTCAATCTCGGAGATCGTGGTTTTCTCGACCGCCTCGGTGATAACAAAGCCCTTGAGCTTGCTGAGCAGCTCGTCCGTCACCTCGGGGGTGTACTGAATACTGCAGTTCATAACGCCGTACTCGCGGACGATCCTTGTGAGAGCGCGGGTATCAAGACCGCAGATGCCGGTTACGCCCTTCTCTTTTAAAAAGGCGTCAAGATCGCCCTCACTGCGGAAGTTGGACGGTGCTTGACACCATTCTCTTACGATATAACCATTGAGCGCGGGTGTGGGCGTCTCGAAATCCGAACGGATAACGCCGTAATTGCCGATAAGAGGAAATGTGTGAAGAACCACCTGACCGAAATAGCTGGGGTCGGTGAGTGTTTCAAGATAGCCTGTCATAGCGGTTGTAAAAACAAGCTCTCCCATAGTTTCCTTTTCGGCGCCAAATGCCTTGCCCTCAAAAACCGTTCCGTTTTCGAGCACTAAATACGCAGCACGACTCATAGTAACAATCCTTTCAAATAGTGGTTTATTCAAATCGGGCGGAATACCGCCCCGGAATTGACGTTTGTGTTTATCAGTTCTGATAGGTCCTGATGACCTGTTTCGCGACGGCAAGCTTGCTGGTCTGCAGGTCCATCGCCTGTTTTTCGAGGTAGCGGTGCGCCTGCTCCTCGCTCATATTCAGGCAGGTGACGAGCAAAAGCTTGGCGCGGTCGATGATTTTCAGATCCTCGACCATGTGCTTGAGCTTGTCGTTTTCGCGCTCGACCCTGAGAAGGCGGCTCCTGAAGCAATCCGTGAACAGCAGATAGTGGTGAAAAAGGTGCCTGTTGATAGGCTTTGAGATAACGAGCACTCCCTTTTCGTTGAGCATATCGCTTACCTTGTCGGAGCTTGCCTTTGATACGATTATCACGACGCCGGAACGTGTGGTGTCGGCAAAACGCGTCGCAAGCGCGATGCCGTTCTCGTCCGCAAGAGGAGCGTTGATACACACAAGGTCGAATTCAGGCTCCTGCTGTTCGGCGCTGTAGGCTGAGTAGGTAACGGTGATCTCCTCATAGCCTTCCTCTTCGAGGAGCTTTGAAAGTGCGACGGCGCTTTGTTCGGAGTTTGTTACAAGCAATGCATTTTTCAAACTATCACCACCGCTATTTCATTCTTCAACATATTATTTTACCTGATTTCCCGGACAGTTTATTTACATAAAGGAATTAAACTGAGATTTCTTGATTTTTTTATTTTTACAAACTGAATAATCATTTATTTTGGCGGATTGACACAGCATATAACAAAATGCTATAATATTACGGTGCAGACTCATAATCCGACAAATTTCTGCACGGAAAGGATCAGCTGACGATGAATCAAAGCAAAGTATCTAAAACGGCTATGGATTTGATTTATCTTGTATCGTGTGCATTCAATTCCATAACTCCCGACGCGCAGCGCTGTTCCGAAATGGATGACGCGGCGGTGTACAGTATGGCAAGCAGCCATATGCTTTCCGCAGCCGCGGCGTATGCGATTGAAAAGGTGTCGCCGCTTTCTCAGCGCTGGCTGAACGCAAAGGGCAACTCAAAACGGCGGCTGATTATCTTTCAGGCGGAACGCGCAAAAATCTTACGTGAGTTTGACAGGCACGGAATCTGGTATCTTCCTCTCAAGGGCATCCTCCTGAAGGATATTTACCCTGAGGCGTCAATGCGCGAAATGTCTGACAACGATATACTCTGCGACGCCTCAAAAATGTCCGAGATCAGAGATATAATGTGCTCGCTGGGATTCACCTGCGTGGAATTCGGAAATCACAACCACGACGTATATAGCAAAAAACCGGTTTCCTTTGAAATACACGCCCATCTCTTTAACCCGATCACGTGGCCGACGGCTTACTCCTACTACTCAACGCTCAAGGAGCGCCTGATAAAGGACGACGATAACAGCTGCGGATATCATATGACCGACGAGGATTTTTATGTCTACTGCGTCATACATATGTACAAGCATTTCTCCCATGCGGGCACGGGGCTGCGTTCGCTTGCCGACGTCTATTTATTCAACAAAGCAAAGGGTCAGTCGCTCGACCGGGAATATATCCGCAATGAGCTTGAATTTTTGGGTATAAGGGAATATGAAGCAAAAACGCGCGGGCTTGCCGAAAAGGTATTTTCATTTCAGCCGCTGTCGGACAGCGACAAAGAGGAGCTTGCGTTTTACGCGGATTCAGGCTCCTACGGCACGGTTGACAACATGATAAAAAACCGTCTCGGAGGCGACAACAGCAAAAAAGCAAAACTCCGCTATATTATCAGCCGTGTTTTCCCTTCAAAGGAACACCTCGAGCAATATCATCCCGTTGTTTACCGTCAC
The DNA here is from genome assembly GCF_018918205.1 of Lachnoclostridium sp. MSJ-17. GTDB lineage: Bacteria > Bacillota > Clostridia > Oscillospirales > Acutalibacteraceae > Ruminococcoides. Next base: position 17,625 of record NZ_JAHLQB010000032.1, read on the forward strand.
CGGGTACTGTATCCTCTTTTGGTGGTATACAGACCTTTCAACGGGCTGATAAGGCACCGCAAAAAGCTTTTCAATGAGGTTGATTCACTCAGGAAAAAACCGGACGCAGAGGAATGATTCCCATATATTCAGCCGAGCTTCGGCTTACAATAATATTTTTTCTACTGAAAGGCAGGTTTTTTAATGAAAATCGGATGTGTCAAGGAAATCAAAAACAATGAGTTCCGCGTTGGCATGACACCTGATAATGTGCGCGCTTACGTTTCCGCGGGGCATGAGGTCTATATCGAAAAGGGCGCGGGCATCGGATCAGGCTTCACTGACGCGGGATATGTTGAAGCGGGAGCCGCAATGGTTGACGGCGCCAAGGACATATGGAGCACGGTGGATATGATGATAAAGGTCAAGGAGCCGCTTGAGGAAGAATACGCTTACTTCCGCGAGGGTATGATCCTCTACACATATCTTCATCTTGCAGCCGACGAAAAACAGATGGACGCGCTTCTCAAAGGCAAGGTCAAGGCTGTAGCTTACGAGACGCTTCAGGAAACCGACCGTTCTCTGCCGCTTCTCGCGCCTATGTCGCAGATCGCCGGACGTCTTTCAATTCAGGAAGGCGCAAAGTATCTTGAGAAACGCTTCGGCGGCGAGGGCATACTGCTCGCCGGCGTACCCGGTACCCCGAAGGCGAACGTCGTTATTCTCGGCGGCGGCACCGTGGGCATGAACGCCTGCAAAATCGCCGCTGGAATGGGCGCGAACGTCACCATTCTCGATATCAGCCTGAAACGTCTTGAGGAGCTTGACAACATGTTCGGCTCACGTATCCAGACTCTTGTCAGCAACGAGAGCAACATCGAGCGCGCGGTAAAGGACGCTGATCTCGTTATCGGTTCCGTACTTATCCCCGGCGCTTCCACTCCGAAGCTGTTCAAGAAAAAATACCTGCCCGGAATGAAGGACGGCGCCGTATTCGTTGACGTCGCTATCGATCAGGGCGGCTGCGGAGAAACAAGCCGCGTAACGACTCACGACGACCCTGTTTATATCGAGGACGGCGTAGTTCATTACTGCGTAGGAAATATGCCCGGCGCGGTTCCGAGAACAAGCACCATCGCCCTGACGAACGCCACTCTCCGTTACGGTCTGCAAATCGCGGAAAACGGTCTTGAGGAAGCCTGCAAAAAGAGCGCTGTTATCTGCTCGGGCGTAAACTGCTATCTCGGCAAGATCACAAACAAAAACGTCGCCGAGGCTCACAACCGCGAGTCTGTTGATATTTGTTCTCTTATCTGATTAATAATTCAAAACGGGGCTGGCGCAAATGCGGCAGCCCCTTTGCTGTATATATTATTAAGTTGTATTTCAGGAAAGAATATGCGGTCAATACGCGCCGTCGCCCTTTATTACCGCGGGAATGGTAAGGAAAAGAATCTTTATGTCCGTAAGGAAGCCTCTCTCCCTGATGTACTTGTAATCAAGCTCGACCATACCGCTGAAATCTATCTGACTTCTGCCGCTGACCTGCCAGTAACAGGTCAGGCCGCCGATAACAGACAGGCGCTGCATTGAATAATCCGTGTAATTGGCGACCTCTCTGGGAAGCGGAGAGCGCGGACCGACAAAGCTGATGTCGCCCTTGATGATGTTGAAAAACTGCGGAAGCTCGTCAAGGCTGGTCTTTCTCAGGAACCTTCCGACCCTCGTCACGCGCGGATCATCCTTGATTTTAAAAAGCTCTCCCGAGGTTTCGTTAAGATGCTGTATCGAATCAAGCATTTTATCCGCGTCGGGTCTCATGCTTCTGAACTTATAAAATTTAAATTCTCTGCCGAATAAACCGACTCTGTTGTGAACGTAAAAAACCGGACCTCTGTCGTCAATTTTGATCGCAACCGCAATTCCGACGAACAGCCACCAGAACAATATCACAAACAGCACCGAAACAGTAACATCGAACACACGCTTTACAATACTATAAAACTTTTTTTCGTCAACGTAGTATATAACTCCGTTTTTTATTACTTCCTTACGCATACTCTTCTTTTCCGTTATTTCTTTTTCAAGCGTCCCGCTCCCTGCATATCCGTCGAATACTGCAGAGCCGATTCCCCGCGGAGAATCAGTAGCCGTAGCCGTAACCGTAACCGTAGCCATAGCCGTAACCCTTTCCGTACTTATGAGACTTGACGGAATCGACGCTGTTTACGATAATTCCGAGGATTTTACCGTTGTTTCTGTTTATCGTCTCAATGATCTTTTTCAGATCGGGGTATGTTGTGGAATTATGCTTGATGATCAGCACAACGCCGTCAGACTGCTTGACAAGAGGAAGCGAGTCGATTACTACGCCGACGGGAGGAGTATCGAAAATGATATAATCGTAGTCCTTTTCAAGCTCCTTGATAAACTCTCTCATACTCTCACTGGAGAGAAGCTCTGAGGGGTTAGGCGGGATCGCGCCGTATGTTATAGCGGAAAGATTGTTGATTTTTGTACTGCGGACAACCTCATCCTTTGAGCATTCGCCGTTGAGGTAATTCGTCAGACCCGGAGCAAAAGCGATCGAAAGAACGTTGTGGATCTGAGGTCTTCTGAGGTCGCAGTCGATGATCAGAACCCTTGTGTTTACCTGCTGAGCAAGAGCGATCGCTATGTTGACCGAGGTAACGGTCTTGCCTTCGCCCTTGTTGGCGCTGGTAAAGCTGATTTTCTTACAGCCCTTCTTGATAATCGAGTAAACGATGTTGGTTCTGGCAGTCTTGTACGATTCTCTGATCTGGAAAGCGATAGCCTCCATGTTTAGCAGGTTATCGGCTCTTTTTCTGTCTGTACCGTAGCTGTTATTATTGTTATTATTCTTTGCCATTATCCTTTGCGCCTCCGTTCTTGCCCTTCTGGTTTATATACGTGTCAAAGCTGGGGATTGCAGCCAGTACGGGAATATCGCAGATAGTAGTCATCTCGTCGTCATACTTGATCTTCTTGTCAAGGAAATGTCTGACAAACGATATCACGAGAGAGAGCACCAAACCGATAGCAAAAGCGATTATCACGTTTCTGCTCACACTCGGCGACGACGGCTTTGTGGGCATCTGCGCCTCATCGCAAACCTTGAGCTTTGCGTTTGACTTAAGGTTTGAAATGGTATCGGGCGCTACCTCAGCGATTGTATCCGCAATGATCTTTGATTCTGTCGGAGAATCGGAAACAACGCTGACATTAAAGACCTCCGTAGTATCATCGCTCGTGAAGGTGACCATGCTCCGCAGCTGCGCCGCGGTATACTTGTCGCCAAGCTCATCGGCGAGCTTGGTGAAGAAGGTATTTGTGTCCAGCATTCTGATGTAGGTATTAACGAGCTTAAGCGCGTAATTCTGCATGTTCAGAGAATAAACCGCGCTGTTCGGAGAATCCGCCTGCAGATCGACGGTTTCTACATACAGCGAAATAGATGAGGTATAATGCTTCGTCACCAGGAAATTGGTAATGAAAAAAGAACCGACGGTACATACCAATACGGTGATAATAATAAATACCAGGTTTTTCTTAAGCACCTCAATTATCGTTTTAGGTGAAATTAATATCTCATCACGTTCTTCCACTCAATTCACTCACCTTTCAAATAATCGTAAGATAACAACTTTTGACCGCATTTAATTATACAATAATGGCTTAAATAATTCAAGCAGAGCACCGACAAATAACGGCTTATTAAGAAAATTCTCCGTTTAGCCGATATTTATTTAAGCAATATTTAATTTATTGTTAGTTTCGTCCCCAACACATTTTACTATTTGTAATAAAGCTCAAAAAGCAGTATCCATATTAACAAAAAACACCCTTTCAGATAACAAATTAGCCCTCACAAGCCGCTGCTCGCGCCTTTTTTTGCGAGGGCACAAAACCGAAAAAATGTTTTCTAAATTTCAAATTTCAATTATCAGTCGGATGATATAACCTTAATGTATTTTGAACGGTATACAAAGTACAGTGCGAACGCCACTATAAAGAAAAACGCTGTCAATGCCCAAAACGCAACTGTCAGGCTGTTGCCGTAAGACACCGCCATATTATATAACGCTCTTGATTCGAGGACTATCTTTTTAAGTCCGCCGATGGCAGACAGATAAACCGCAGCAGCAAGAAGCGAAAGGCATGTACCCGCACACGCGTAATACAGGTATTTAAAAGCGCGGTGACGCCATTTTTTGTTACCCAAAAACAGAATAAGCACTATTACCGCAGAAAGCGCCGTGAGTCCCGCAATAATAAATGGGATTATCTTTCTCAGCGCAGTAAAATATACCGATAACCTGTAAAGCAGGGGAATTTCGAGGCTTTTGGTGTAAATATGCTCAGCCTGTTTGACCAGATAATCAACGTTAGCGTCGTCGACTTTTGCATTTTTTTCCTTGACGTATGCTTCAAGCTCCGAATAGAACGTCTGCTTAAAAACAGTTGTATCGATAATATCGTTCTTTCCGTCAAAGTACGCGTCAAGATAAGTCTGCGTATCCTTGGTGATCTGAATAGTATCGACAACCTTATCAAAAAACTCCGGCGCCAAGCCGCTTGCGTTACCGAGAATGATCAGTTTATTTTTAACCTCATCCGTTTTATCAACAAAGTAGTTTGACAGATGCATCTGATCGATCCATGCGTTTTTATTAAAAACAAATGCAACGGATAAAACACAAATAGAATCCGCAAAAAGAAAAAGCGCCAGAATAAACGATAAGACGCCGAAAATAATGTCGCGTATTTTTTTGCTTACTGTTTTTTTGCTCATAATATCACTTACTCCGCCGCTTTCTCGATAGCAATACCTTCGGTCAGATCGGCGTAAACAAAGAATCTCTTGCTTGTAAGACCGATTTCGTCAAAAGGATAGCAGGTGTACAGAACCAGATTCTCATAGTCGGCAGACAGATCGTACGCATCGGTGTCAAGCGCTTCCTTAACCGCCGTTTCCTTTATAGTATACTTGTAGTTACCGTAGCTTGTTCTAATTGTGATCTTCTGACCGGGAGCGGCGTATTTTAAGCCGTTAAAATAGGTGTTGTTATGTCCGGCGATCATTGTTGTGCCGCCATAACCCGGAACAAAGCTTCCGTAATAAATACCAACGCCGTTGCTGAGCGCAATGTCTCCGTCACCCATGAGCAGAGGGCACTCGATTCCGCAGTCGGGAATGCTGATTTCGCCGAACTGGTTGCCGTAGTTCGGATATTCAACCACCTCGGATTTAATCTCTTCCTTACCGCTGCTGTCGGTTACCGTCTCTACCGTTTCATTTTCTTTTACAGGCACAAAAATATTCTTATATTCGGTAGAGTAGTCTTTTTCTGAGTCAGAAAACACCATGCCTGCCGCAGCGACAAAGGGTCCGACAGAAGGAACAAGCGCCGCGTATATCACCAAAAATATTCCGAGACAAAAGATAATGGGAAGAATCACAAAACTCTTCCCACCAACTTTTTTATTGTGCCTGTGTCTGTTTTGACCGGACATTAGCCTCTCTTCTTAATTACGAAGAAAGCGCCGCCTGCGATAACGAGAACTGCAGCTACACCGATGATAACGAAGGTCATGGTGTTAGCAGAAGCGCCTGTTGTCTTAACAACGCCGCCGTCTGTGGTCTTGCCGTTAACGTCCTCGCCCTTGCTGCTGCCTTTTTCTACGAGAGTAGGAACAGCCTTGAAGATAACCTCGCCGCTCTCAGACTTAAGGGTAATCTCACCTGTGGTCTTATCATAGGAAGCAGTGCCGTTTAGGGGAGCCATTACGTTTTTGAGAGTAGTCATGAGCTCCTTCTTCTGAGCAGTTGTGCAATCAGCAATATTCTTTGCGCCTGTAGCCTCAAGCTGGGTCTTGCCGCTCTTGATAGCGGAGAGAACCTTATCAGCCTGATCTTCAGTCATGTCAATAGTGTTAAAGAAATTCTCAGCCTGATTTACATAAGCTTCGGGCAAGTACATCTCAGTACCCTGCATCTTAACACTGGTCTTTAATTCGTCAAGAACCTTCTGCTCATTGTCATTGATACCGGCAGCAAAAGCTGAAACAGCGGATACGGCAACGAGAAGAAGTGCAACGAAGATTGCGGATAACTTTTTCATTGTTTTCTACCACCTTTTGAGTAATTTATGTAATCCTCAGAAAACGGTTACAGAACCGCTGAAAACCATTTTCGAAGAATTTACGTATAGATTATATCACTAATGATTTGGTTTGTAAAGTGTTTTTTGCAAATTACATCTAATTTTAGCGCAACATAACCCAGATTATATACTTCTCTGTACTAAAGATTTCAATAATTCGGATTGGTTTTTATTCTATTTTTACAACTATTCGGACTAAATTTGTCTATCGAGTCAAAAATGCCGTCAAAAGTATTTTCCGCCTTGTCACGTTGTACAAAAAAGCCTTAAACGCCGAAAAGCAGCTCGGTATACGAGGGATAAGGCCAGAAATCAGCCGCGGTTTCGGTCTCCATTGAATCTCCGACGGCGCGCAGCTCCTGCATCTTGGCGAAGATGCTCTCGCGGAAATATCTAGCTCTCTCGAGGGGATCGGACGATGCGTCGCCCGCGTTCATAACAGCGTCCTCAAGCTCCGAGGTCTTTTTGACAAAGCAGACAAGCTTGTTTGAAAGGCTCATGATAAGATCCTCCTCAACGCTTGTGGGAATAGCCGCGGAAAGCGCCTTCTTTGCGAGAGCCGCGTCGGTGAGCTCCCTTACAAAAGCGGTGACCGCGGGAGTGATCTTCTTCTTAGCCATGTCGATCATGGTGAGCGCCTCGATGTTGATCTGCTTGCAGTAGGTCTCAAGCTCGATCTCGTAACGCGCGCGGTACTCCGCCTCGGTGACGATCTTGTTCTTGACAAAGAGGTCGATATTCTTTCTGTCGAGGAAGTGCGAGAACGCGTCGGGAAGTGACTTGAGGTTGTAAAGGCCGCGTCTCTGAGCCTCCTCTACCCACTCGTCGGCGTAGTTGTCGCCGTTGAAGATGATGCGCTGATGCTCGGTGAGCACGTTTCTGACGAGAGAACGGACAGCCGCGTTGATATTCTCGGCGCCCTTGAGCTCTACGTAGAACTGACTGAGCTCCTCGGCTACCATTGTGTTGAGCATGTAGTTCGGACAGCCGATGTTGAGCGCGGAACCGAGTGCGCGGAACTCAAACTTGTTGCCTGTAAAAGCGAACGGAGATGTGCGGTTGCGGTCTGAGGTGTCCTTCTTGAAGTCGGCGAGCACCTCAACGCCGGTTTCCATTTTTTCCTTGCCGTGGCTGACATAGTCCTCGCCGTCGATGATAGCCTGAACCATCTCGCCGAGGTCGTCGCCGAGGTATACCGACATAATTGCGGGCGGAGCCTCGTTTGCGCCGAGTCTGTGGTCGTTGCCCGCGGAGGCTACGGTAGCTCTGAGCAGATCCTGATACTCGTCGACAGCCTTTACGACAGCCGCGAGGAAGAGCTGGAAGGTGAGGTTATTTTCGGGGTGCTTGCCGGGGCTGAGCAGGTTCTCGCCGGTATTTGTGCTCAGCGACCAGTTGTTGTGCTTGCCCGAGCCGTTCACGCCTGCGAAGGGCTTCTCGTGGAGCAGGCAGACAAGTCCGTGACGCTCGGCGGTTTTCTGCATGATCTCCATTGTCAGCTCGTTGTGATCGTTCGCGATATTCGAGGTGGTAAAGATCGGAGCTAGCTCGTGCTGTGAGGGAGCGACCTCGTTGTGCTTGGTCTTTGCGAGCACGCCGAGCTTCCACAGCTCCTCGTCGATATCCTTCATGTACGCCGCGACCCTTGTCTTGATCGCGCCGAAATAGTGGTCGTCAAGCTCCTGACCCTTGGGCGCCTTCGCTCCGAAAAGGGTTCTGCCGGTGAGCTTGAGGTCCTCTCTCTGATCGTAAAGCTCCTTGTCGATGAGGAAATACTCCTGCTCGGGACCGACAGTAGTCGTGACTCGTGTAACTTCGGTCTTGCCGAGGAGGTGAAGTATCTTGACCGCCTCGGTGCTCATGCGCTCCATCGAGCGGAGAAGCGGAGTCTTTTTGTCGAGAACCTCGCCTGTATAGGAACAGAAGGCGGTGGGAATATACAGAGAGCCGTCGCGGACAAACGCGGGCGAGGTGGGATCCCATGTCGTATAGCCTCTCGCCTCAAAGGTTGCGCGGATACCGCCGCTGGGAAAGGACGAAGCGTCGGGCTCGCCCTTGATGAGCTCCTTGCCCGAGAACTCCATGATAACGCCGTCGCCGTGGGGCTGAATGAAGCTGTCGTGCTTCTCGGCGGTAACTCCCGTCATCGGCTGGAACCAGTGGGTGTAGTGGGTCGCGCCCATCTCGATAGCCCAGTCCTTCATCGCCGCCGCGACAACGTTAGCCACGGTGATATCGAGCGGTTCGCCGTCCTGAATGGTCTTTTTGAGAGCCCTGTAGGTTGATTTGGGTAGTCTCTCCTGCATTTTTTTGTCGTTGAATACCATGCATCCGAACATTTCGGGCACCTTTGACATAAAATACTCTCCTAACTGAAAATTTTTGTAATTTCAAAAAAACAAACGCCGCGGACATACCCGCAGCGCCTTTGCCGTCATCATTGACAGTATATTCCCAATTATCCTTTTTGTCAAGCGTTTTCCGGGTTGAAATTGAAGTCTGTTGATGATAGAATATAATCAGAACAGAGCGGAGGAATTTTTATGGAAAAATCTACAACAAAACGCTGCCCCGTATACAAAAAATGCGGCGGCTGCCAGCTTGACACCGCGTATCCCGATCAGCTGGGCTTCAAGCAGCGAAAGGTCGAACGCCTTCTCCGCCGGTTTTGCAGGGTCGAGCCGATCATCGGAATGAAAAAACCCTGTCACTACCGAAACAAGGTTCAGGCGGCGTTCTACACAAACAGGAGCGGCAAAATCATCTCGGGCGTTTACCAGTCGGGCACCCACCACGTAGTCGGCATAGACAGCTGCATGATAGAGGACGAGACCGCCGACAGGATCATCGTCGCAGTCCGCAGGCTGCTTCCGTCATTCAAGCTCACAACCTACAACGAGGACACCGGCAAGGGGTTTCTTCGTCATGTGCTTGTCAGGCGCGGCTTCTCAACGAACGAGATAATGCTCGTGCTCGTTACCGGCACTCCCGTATTTCCGTCAAAAAACAACTTCGTGAAGGCTGTTTTGAAACAGTTCCCCGAGATCACGACGATCGTGCAGAACGTCAACAACCTCAGCACCAACCTCGTCCTCGGCGACAGACAGACCGTGCTCTACGGCAGGGGTTATATCGAGGACGTGCTCTGCGGCTGCCGCTTCCGCATTTCCCCCAAGAGCTTCTACCAGATAAATCCCGTTCAGACGGAGGTGCTCTACGGCAAGGCGATCGAATTTGCGCGGCTCAGGGGCGATGAAACCGTTCTCGACACCTACTGCGGCATCGGCACGATAGGCATCGTCGCCGCCAAAAACGGAGCCGGCAGAGTTATCGGAGTCGAGCTCAACGGCGACGCCGTGCGTGACGCGATAACCAACGCCAAACGCAACGGCCTGAAAAATATCCGCTTCTACAAGGGCGACGCCGGAGAATTCATGGAATCCGCCGCCGAAGAAGATGAACGTCCCGACGTGGTGTTCATGGATCCGCCGAGAGCGGGCAGCAGCGAAAAATTCCTGCGCTCGCTGATAAAGATGTCGCCCGAAAGGGTCGTGTACGTCAGCTGCAATCCCGAGACCTTAGCGCGTGACCTGCGCTTTCTCGCGGACAACAGCGATTACAAGGTCAAAAAAATCCAGCCCGTGGATATGTTCCCGCACACCGAGCATATCGAATGCGTGGTGCAGCTGATAAAGGAGGCAAAAAAATGATTATAGATACTCACGCTCATATCGGCACTCTCCCGCCGTTCGACATGACGATAGAGCAGGTTCTTTATTCGATGGACAGGTACGGAATCGGCTTCACGATCCTGAGCAACATAGAGGGCGCGGAAAACGACCATCAGGGCATGCCCGTTCCGCCGCCGTTTTCAAAGCCGCAGAATGAGCTTCTGCGCCAGACCGTTGAAGCCGTGCGCCCGCATAAGGACAGGCTCGGAATAATGCCGTGGCTGCGTATCCAACAGGAGCTGCCCGACGCGGAGTTTGAGTCGCTGCTCAGGGAAAACCGCGATATCATCTACGGAATAAAGCTGCACCCGTTCCACTCGCTGACCGCTCCCGACGACGAACGTCTGGAACCGATATACAAGCTCGCCGCAGAGTACGGGCTGCCCATAGCGTCGCACACCGGCGGCTGCGAACAGGCTATGTCGCCGCACCTTTACAACGCCGCGAAGCGTCACCCCGAGCTGAAATTCATTATGGTACACATGGATCTCGGCACCGACAACTCAGTCGCCCTCGATCTGCTCGGCAAGCTGCCTAACCTCTACGGCGACACGACGTGGGTTCCCGTCAGTACCACCGTCGAGGCGATACGGCGTTACGGAAGCGAAAAAATGCTATTCGGCACCGACAATCCGATCGACGGAAAAGACACCCTGCTCCATAACCGAACAGGCGAACGTTCACTGTACCAGCAGTATTTCAACGAGCTTAAAGAAATGATTTCCGCTGAGGATTACGCAAACCTCATGTACAAAAACGCGCAGAGGATGTTCGGGCTATGATACGGCAGGACTTCATTCCCGACCGTTTCAGTGTACTCAGCGGCAGCATGCTAAAGCTCATCGCGGTGATCTCTATGATCATCGACCACGTCGGCTGTCATCTTGTCGACCATAATATCATTCTGCTTCAAGCCGGAGGGTATAAGCTGCCCTTGTACCGTCTGATGCGTGACCTCGGAAGGTTCGCCTTTCCGATTTTTTGCTTCCTGCTGATTGAGGGCTTTCTTCACACGCGGAACAAGATCCGCTACGGCGCAAGTCTTGCGATTCTCGCGGTCATATCTGAAATCCCCTACGACCTCGAGCACAACGGCACACTGTATTATCCGGAGCAAAACGTTTTTTTCACCCTGCTGCTCGGCTACCTCGGTCTGTGCGCGATAGAGCGCTTCCGCGAAAAACCGCTGCGCGTGTTTCTGTCGCTGCTCTGTCTTGCGGTGGTTTCATATTTTCTTGACGCGGACTACAGCATTCAGGGCTTTGCGTTCATTATCCTCCTCTATGCCCTGAGAGAACAGAAGATACTTCGCGTCTTTACGGCGGTTCTGCTCAACAACTTCCGCTTTGTCGCGCTCGCGTTCCTTCCGATTTCTCTTTATAACGGCAAACGCGGCTTTATCCGCGGCGCGTTTCTGAAGTATTTGTTCTACCTGATCTATCCCGTCCACATTTTCATCATCTACCTGATAAAGCTCAATTACATAGGCTTTGAATAATAAAAAAACGTCCCTGATCATTCAGAGACGTTTTTGTTTTATTTACTTATATCTTTTTCCGTTGCGGGGAGTCTTTTCCTTTTTGGCTGCGGGCTTGTAGCCGTCGTCGTAATCGTCGTTTGCACGGTAATAGCCGTTCTGAGCGCCGTTTGTGCTCATAGCGGTTTTGAGCTTTCTGCGGCGTGACACCGCCGAAGCGATCAGATAGATGAAGCCCGCGAGGCTGAGCGTCAGACATGCCGCTCCAACGATAAGGATCCAGTGACCGTTATCCTCTCTCGCCGTGTTCTGCTGAATGAAGGAAAAGTCGCCGCTGCCGTCGTCATCGCCCGGGGTGTTTGAAGCGTTCTTGAGCTTTGCCGCGATGTCGCCCCAGTCGTTGGAGGACAGGGTCTTGTCGTCGGTCTTTTTCTCCTTGGTTTCGTAGAGCGCCGCTGACGGAGCTGTGCTCTGCGGAGGCTGGTAGCTCTGACCGCCGCCGACATACACGTCCTGCGGACTGCTGTATACATTGCCGTCGCCGTCGACCCAGCCTGAGCCGTTGTTGCCGGTACCGCCGCCTGTGTTGTCGCCGGTGTTGCCGCCCGTATTTCCGCCGGTGTTGCCGCCGTCATCGTAGGGCTCGGGATTGTAGGGCTCGGGATTGTACGGAGGATCCGTCACAACGGGATCGGGATCTACCGGCATATCGGGATATGTCGGCTCCGGTTCGGGATTGTAGGGCTCTGTCACAACGGGATCGGGATTCGGCTCGATGTCGACCTCGGCGTAAACCGAAGCCGCGCCGAACGCGCTGAAAAGGAATACTGCGGTTAATATAGCTGCGATTACTCTTGTATGTCTGCCCATAAAAACCTCCTTTTGAAAGGTTGATTATTCCTCTGCGGTGGTTTCCTCCTCCGCGGAGGTTGTCTCCTCAGCCGCCGTTGTAGGCTGCTCGGCTACAAAGAACATCTTGGGATCGTAGCCGTCTACGGCTGAGTTCTTCTCGTAATCGAGGTCATCTGCGATCTTCTGAATGTAATCCTCGAAATCGTCCTTCTTCATTGTGTTGAGGACGCCGGCGCGGTTTTGCTCGCTCTCGAGGTAATCCTTGGCGGAATCCGCGCTGTTTCTCTTGTATACAAGGTAGAGCATGGCTGTGTTGCCCTCGCCTACCTTGACGGTGACTGCCTTGTTGTTTCCGAGCTCCTTGAGCGCGTCCTTGATCTGGTCGCCTGCGGAAACGCTCTCAAGCTGCTCTGTGTTGTCTACCGCGGGGCTCTCGGTGAGCTCGTGCTTCTCGGTGTAAGCGCTTACCGCGTCGTCGTAGGAACCGCCGTCGTTGATATCCTTTACATAACCCTCAAGCTCAGAGGTGTACTCGGCGATCTTGTCCTCGCTGAGAGCGACGTCTGTGGACTCGCCCGCCTCGTCGGTCGAAGCCTCGTAGAGCTTAACGGGAATGTAGCTGTAATCAACGTAGTTCTCGGTGAAGTAATCCTCGAGCTCTTTGTCAGAAACCTCCTGAGAACCGCCCGCGCCGTAGAGCGTATCGAAGAGAGCGCTGTAGTTTACGGAGTACTGCGAGGTGCAGTAACGGAAGCTGTCAAAGGAAATGCCGTAGGGCTCAAGATCCTTGCTCATGGGCATGATGTAGCCGTAGTTTGCGTACTGACCTACGTTCCAGTATGTCTTTGCCTGCTCGTCGGCAGCCTGCTGGGTTGCCTCGTCAACAGACGCGCCCTCGTCCTTCATCGCCTTCTCGACAGCGAGGAAGTTCAGGCACTTCTTCTGGGCGTCCTCCTTGATCCACTCTCTGGCAACAGCGGTGTTGCCGTCGTCGTCGGTGATCTCAAGGTCGAGCCACTTGTCGTTGGTGCCGTCGTAGTCGTCGAGCTCCTTAGCCTTTGTCTGAGCCTGCTGGAAGGCAAGATCAAGGCAGTAGATGTACACGCCTATGGCGAGCTCCTTGTCGCTTGTTTTGTAAGACCATTCCTTGCCCATGCTGCAGCCTGTGGCGAACGCTGCGGAAAACGCCATCACTACAGCGAGGAGTAAGGAACCGATTTTAACCGTTGGTTTCATTTTTATACCATCCTTACACAAATTTCACCCATTCACATATGGGTGCGTACTGTACTAGTATACACAATTTTTTCGTCATTGTCTATATCTTAAAAAAATTTTGTTGAAATTTTTCTAATTTATGCCGAAAACACGCTTTAATACAGCCACGGAATCCTCTCCCTTGGGGCATTTTACCGACAAAAACGGCTTTTGTCCGGCGTTCAGCGACGCCTTGCCGTTGAGAGATATGAGCAGATCGGCGACTGCGGGCGATTTGATCTCCCTGACATAGAGCAGAAGATTTCCCTCGTTCTGGCGTATCTCGTAAACTCCGAGGGCGTTCGCGCGGTTGCGGATAAGCGCGATCTCTATCAGTCCGAGCACCGACTTCGGTATCTCGCCGAAGCGGTCGCGCAGCTCGTCGCGCACGTCGCCGGCGTCCGCGGGAGTGCGGATATCGGCTATGCGGCGGTAAACGTCGAGCCTGAGCGTCAGGCTCTCGACATAATACTCGGGAATATGCGCGTCAACGGAGATGTCGATAAGGCAGTCGAGGTCTTTTGTCTGCGCGGTTTCGCCTCTCTCCTCGCTGACAGCCTCGCCGAGCAGCTTTAGGTACATATCGTAGCCGACGCTCTCCATGTGACCGTGCTGCTGAGCGCCCATGATATTTCCCGCGCCGCGCAGCTCGAGGTCGCGCATCGCGATCTTGAATCCGCTGCCGAACTCGGTGTACTCTCTGATCGCCGCGAGACGCTTCTGCTGTATCTCGGTGAGAACCTTGCTGCGGCGGAAGGTGAAGTACGCGTAAGCCCTTCTTGCGCTTCTGCCGACGCGTCCGCGCAGCTGGTGGAGCTGCGACAGACCCATGCAGTCGGCGTTTTCTATAATAAGTGTGTTTGCGTTCGGAAGGTCGACTCCCGTTTCTATTATTGTCGTGCAGACGAGAATATCTATCTCCTGCTCAAGCATCTGTCTCCAGACCTCGCTGAGCTCGTTTTCCTTCATCTTGCCGTGGCCTATCGCGATTTTTGCGTCGGGAATAGCCTCCTGAATCCGTGATGCGCAGGACGAGATCGTCTCGACGTTGTTGTGCAGGTAGAACACCTGACCGCCGCGGCGCATCTCCCGCCGTATCGCCTCGTAGATAACAGCGTTGTCGTGCTCGAGCACGTAGGTCTGTACGGGCTGACGGTTCATCGGAGCTTCCTCGATGACGCTCATGTCGCGCAGTCCGCTCATAGCCATGTTGAGAGTCCTCGGAATAGGTGTAGCGGAGAGAGTGAGCACGTCGACGTTCTTTACAAGCTCCTTGAAGCGTTCCTTCTGAGCCACGCCGAACCGCTGCTCCTCGTCGATGATCGCAAGCCCCAGATCGCGGAACTCAACGTCCTTCTGGACTAAACGGTGGGTGCCTACGACCATGTCCACCTCTCCTCGCCTGAGCCGCTCGAGGATCTCCTTCTGCTGCTTTGGGGTGCGGAAGCGCGAGAGCAGCTCCACGCGTATCGGGTAGCCCTCAAATCTCTTGGTCACGGTCTGGTAGTGCTGCCACGCGAGGATAGTCGTCGGACAGAGAAGCGCGCACTGCTTTGAATCCGCGACGCACTTGAACGCCGCGCGCAGAGCGACCTCTGTCTTGCCGAAGCCGACGTCGCCGCAGAGCAGTCTGTCCATGGGAACGGTGCGCTCCATGTCGTGCTTTATCTCGCGGATGCAGGCGAGCTGGTCGGGCGTTTCCTCGTACTCGAACGCCGCCTCAAAATCGCGCTGCCACTCGTTGTCGCCTGAGAACGCGTAGCCCTTTGCCTTCATTCTCGCGGAATAAAGCGCGATAAGCTCCTTTGCGATGTCCTTGACGGAAGATTTTACTCTCGCCTTAGCCTTCTGCCAGTCGCCGGAGCCGAGGCGGTTAAGCTTGACGCGTGAATTCTCCTGAGGTCCGATGTATTTCGCGACCATGTCGAGCTGAGTGACGGGCACATAGAGCGCGTCGCCCTTCGCGTAGTCGATTTTGATGTAGTCCTTTACGATGCCGTGGGTGTCGATTTTCCGTATGCCGCTGAAAATACCGATGCCGTGGACGCTGTGAACGACGTAATCGCCCGCGGTAAGCTCGGACAGGCTGTATATCTCCTGTCCTTCCTTTTTGCCGCGGCGCTTGCGCTTTTTCTCGGGGCGGTAGGAATTGTAGCCGAAGGTGATGACGAAGAATTTCTCGCCGGGCAGCTCAAATCCCGCGCTCAGCGCGCCCGGCATGACGTAGAGCCTGCCCTTTGAAGCCTTTTCGAGCGAGGCGACGTACTGAGCGTCGTAACCGTCGGCAATAAGGTTGTCGCAGAGGTTCTTAGCCGCTCTTTCGGTGCCGGCGAGGATAACTCCGCGGCTGCCGGTGGTGAAAAGACCGTTCAGATCCTCACGCAGCTGCTTGTACGAACCCGTCCACTGGGTGAGCTGCTTTGCGGTGAAGGTGATTATCTCCGAAAGCTTGAGATCTATGCTGCCGTGCACAAAGCTCTCGAGCAGAATAACTCCGTGCGACGAGAAACGCTCCATGCACTCGTTGTATGTCAGCTGAAAACGGTCAAACCCGCGCGCGAGGAAGCCCTCTTTAAGACCTTCCTTCAAAAGCTCGGCGTTCTGGAAGTCCATCGACTTTCCCCTGTCGCGGACGTTGCTGAACTCTGAGATAAACATCAGCGAATCGCGGCTGAAATAATCGAACAGGCACTCGGGCTTGCCGTAGATCTGACCGATGAATTTGTCGGCGTTCGCAGGAGTCGCGCCGCTGCGGATAAGCTCAGCCTCGGCGTACAGCTTTTCGCGCGCCTTTACAACGCCCTTGCCGCGCAGAAGCCCCGCCTTGTGAACGATCTTTTCGGCTAGCTCCTCTCTGTCCTCGATGATGATCTCGGTCGAGGGAGTCAGGTGGATAGTGCCTGCCTTCTTGAACCTGCGCTGGGTTTCTATGTCAAAATAGCTCAGGTCGGTGATCTCGTCGCCCCAGAATTCCGCGCGGACGGGATAATCCGCGTCGGGCATGAAGAAGTCGAGGATTCCGCCGCGCAGCGAGAACTGACCGCTGCCCTCAACAGCGTCGAACCTCTCGTAGCCGAGGAGCGTAAGCGCACGCACCGCGCGGTCAAGATCGAGGGTCTTGCCCTCCCACATCGAGAGCACGATATCCGCGAGGAAATCCTGCGGAACG
The DNA here is from genome assembly GCF_018918205.1 of Lachnoclostridium sp. MSJ-17. Taxonomy (GTDB): domain Bacteria; phylum Bacillota; class Clostridia; order Oscillospirales; family Acutalibacteraceae; genus Ruminococcoides. The sequence goes on from NZ_JAHLQB010000032.1 coordinate 34,275, forward strand.
GTGAGCTGGCTCGCCGCGTCAAGGCAGGATATTACAACGTCGCACTCCTCCTCGATAAGCTTGAGCAGCACCTTGAGGCGCATGTGCTCGTACTCGCGGGAGCGGCTCTGTAAATCGAGAAAATTGTAGTCGCGGACGGGATATACGAACGCGCGCAGACCCATGCCGCAGAGATCGTTGCACAGGGTCTGGGCTTCCTTCTCGTCGGAAGCGATACAAAGAGCCTGACCCCCATTCTTTCGAATGAGGGTGAATATCACGTCCGCCTTGCAGACCGCCGATAGTCCCGACACGCAGAGCGAACGTCCTGTTTTGAGATTTCTGCGCAGGGTCAAAAACGGCGAGGAGCCGCCTAACGCCTGCGCGATAAAGTCCATTTTCATAGTTTTATTAAATCAATATCTGAATATGAGGAAGCATATCCCCATCAATACCGGTTGGTGTATGAGATAGATGATAAGCGCGTGCCTTCCGAGAAAATTGAGCGGCGGAAAGCCCTTGCGGAACAGCTCCTCCCTGTGATAACGCTTTACGATGCCCCAGAGGAAAAAGCCGAGCAAAAAGATAAATATCCACGTGATTATCGGGAAGTAGTCCGCCGAGCGGAAGCCGCTGTCGGGAAAACCGAGGAAGGCTACGTACTTGAACTGATAGAAAAAGTCCGGCACCTCAAAAAGCTTGATGTTAAAAAAGCCTATGTACCTCTCGGGCACTCCGTAGAAAACCGCGAAGAACAGCAGCGACATCACAGCTCCCGCAAAGGGGTTTATCTTTTCGAGGAGCTTGCGGAAAAGCGTCGCTATCAGCATTGCGCAGCCGATGAGATTGAGCACTCCGAACCACACCGCCTGCTCGGGCATGAACAGAGCGGTGACTAAGGTGATGAGCAGACCGCAGAGGTTGATTATCAGTCCGCGCCTTATCGGGTGGTACGAGAAATGCAGCGACACTCCCGAAATCAATATGAAGCTCACGCAGATGAAGCGTTCCCAGACGATCACCCACGGGTACGTGAACCATTTGGGGTCAAGTCCGTAGACCGCGAAAATGTCGTAGCAGAAGTGATAGGCGACCATATTGACGAGCGCGAAGCCTCGGAACGCGTCGATCAGGGCGTAGCGGTACGAAAGATCCTTTTTCATATCAGTTATATATATTCATGGCGCGGTCGGTTTTTCCCTCAGCCATGAGGTCGATCGCGTCGTTCGCGTTGTCGAACATTTCGGTCAGAGCTTTCAGCTCGTCCTTCGTAAACTTCGAGAGCACCCAGTCGGCAAGCTCCCACCGGGGATTAGGCTTTGCGCCTATGCCGATTTTTATGCGCGGAAAATCGTCCTTGCCGCTGAGATAAATTATGCTGCGCATGCCCTTCTGACCGCCGTCGCTGCCCTTTGAACGTATGCGCATTTTGCCGACGGGAAGCGAGATGTCGTCGAAGATGACAATGACGTTCTCGGGCTTGAGCTTGTAGAAATCCATCGCCTCAACGACTGCCTGACCGCTGTTGTTCATGTAGGTGGTCGGCTTCATCAGCATGGCTCTTTTGCCGCCGACGGTGCACTCGCCGACAAAGCTCTTGAACTTGATTTTGTTTATGCGGCAGCCGCGTTTTTCCGCGATATGATCGAGGGCAAGCCAACCGCAGTTGTGGCGGGTGTTCTCGTATTTTTTGTCGGGGTTCCCGAGACCTACGATGAGGTACTCGACAGGACCGCCGGGTTTCTTAAAGCCAAACATTTCATCACTCCGTTGTGAGAGTTAAGAGTTCAATGGACAGTTGACAGTTGACAATTGACAATGAACGGCGGGACACCCGCACCCGAATTATATTCGGAGCGAAGCGGCAAAAAACTACCAACTGCCAACTAAATACAATTCTGAACTCTGAACTTTCAAAAGGCGGACTTTTTACAGTCCGCCTTGATTGTATATTTGTTTGCCTTGCCGCTTTTAGTTGAACGCCGCGGTGAAGGGCTTGTCGTTATAGATTCTCGCGATAGCCTCTGCGAAGATGGGAGCCGTGGGAAGCACAGTGAACTTGTCGATCATCTTGTCCTCGGGAACGGGGATAGTGTCGAGGAGGATTACCTCCTTGATCGCGCTGTTCTTGATGCGCTCGATAGCGGGACCCGAGAGAACCGCGTGAGTAGCGCAGGCGTAAACCTCAACAGCGCCGCCCTTTTCAACGATAGCATTAGCCGCGTTGCAGAGAGTGCCGGCGGTGTCGATCATGTCGTCGACGAGAATGACCTTCTTGCCTCTCGCGTCGCCGATGATGTTCATGACCTCGCAGACGTTAGCCTTTGGTCTGCGCTTGTCGATGATCGCGAGACCTGTGCCGATCTTGGAAGCGAAGTTGCGCGAACGTGTAACGGAACCGAGGTCGGGTGACACAACGATGAAGTCGTCGAAGTTGCCGCCGATCTTCTCCTTCATGTGGTTGGCGAGGATTCCCGCGCCGTGAAGGTGGTCAACAGGGATATTGAAGAAGCCCTGAATCTGATTTGCGTGCAAATCCATTGTAAGAACTCTGTCAGCGCCCGCGGTGGTGATGATGTCAGCGCAGAGCTTTGCAGAGATCGGATCTCTCGCCTTAGCCTTTCTGTCCTGACGCGCGTAGCCGAAGTAGGGCATTACGGCGGTGATTCTCGCCGCGGAGGCTCTCTTCATCGCGTCAATCATGATGAGCATTTCCATCAGGTTGTCGTTGACGGGTGTGCAGGTGGACTGAACGATGAAGCAGTCGCTGCCTCTTACAGACTCGTGAAGCGAAACCGCGATCTCGCCGTCGGAGAAGTGCGTGCAGTCGCTCTTGCCGAGAGACAGACCCAGACAGCCTGCGATTCCCTGAGCCACATCAACATTTGAATTGCCTGCGAAGATTTTGATGTCCTTGCCGTGAAAATTCATTGATTCTAACTCCTTTTCCTTATTCCTCGTATTAACTTTGCTCGCTGTATATTAACAGGTATAACCCTTTTTCAAAGCGATCTGATTCAGCTCCTCAAGCTGAGCGGGGTCGTTTGCGCCCAAAACGGCGTCGCTGCACTGTGCTGTGTAAGCTCCGACGGTCCTGCCGCTCTGGAGCAGAAGCTTTATCGCGTCGGGCAGATAATACTCGCCCGCCTTGTTGTCGCTCTTTATGCTGCCGAGAACGCTGAGAAGCATTTTGCAGTCGAACCAGTAGCCGCCCGAATTGACCTCGTCGATTCTGAGGGTCTCCTCGTCGGCGTCCTTGTGCTCGACGATCGCCCTGAGATTGCCATTTTCATCGCGCACGATCCTGCCGTAGCCGGAGGGGTCGTCCACTCTCGCGGAAATGACCGTAGCGGCGCAGCCTGTAGACGTGTGCTGAGATAGTGATTTTTCGATCGTTTCCGCGCTCATAAAGGGCGCGTCGCCGTTGAGGATAACGACGTTGCCGTCGTGTCTTTCGAGGAAGTCCTTCGCCATCATAACGGCGTGACCCGTGCCGAGTCTTTCCGCCTGAAATACGCTCTCGACCTTGAAATCGAGAGTATCGAGGTACTCCTCTATGCACTCCTTTTTGTAGCCCTTGACGACGCAGATGTCGTCGATACCGGCTTTTCTGAGCGCGTTCATGACCCAGAGCAGCATGGGCTGACCGAGCACCTCTGAGAGTGTCTTGGGCTTGTCGGACTTCATTCTCTTGCCCTCGCCGCCCGCGAGAATAATTGCGCAGTTACTCATATATTACCTCTTGAATATGCGGAAAAATCATGTTTGTCCGCAGGATTCCGTGCCGTATATTTCCGTATTGGCACAGCGTTGTTCAATATTAATATTATCGCAGAAAAGCCGAAATTTCAAGTGAAATAATCAAAAAATCGCTTGTCAAAGCCATTTTAAACGATTTATACAATATTAATAAAATTTAGTGTTGTTTTTTATAAGAAAAATTTTTTAAAATATATAGCTATTTTTAACAGAATTTGGTATAATACACTGTAGGCATATAGTTTGGCAGGACTGCCTTTGGGCATTTTTGCTACAGCCAAATTATTTTTCATTAGGAGGATGATTTCCAATGGCAAACAAATGGGTATACCTTTTCTCAGAAGGTAATGCGAACATGCGTGAGCTTCTCGGCGGTAAGGGCGCTAACCTTGCTGAAATGACCGGCATGGGTCTTCCCGTACCCCAGGGCTTCACAATTACTACAGAGGCTTGTACTCAGTATTATGAGGACGGCAAGAAGATCAACGACGAGATTCAGGGTCAGATCAACGAGTACATCGGCAAGATGGAAGAAATCACAGGCAAGAAGTTCGGCGACAAGGAGAACCCGCTCCTCGTTTCCGTACGTTCCGGCGCGAGAGCTTCCATGCCCGGTATGATGGATACAATTCTTAACCTCGGTCTTAACGAGACTGTTGTCAACACCATCGCTGAGATGTCCGGCAACCCCCGTTGGGCTTGGGACTGCTACAGAAGATTTATTCAGATGTATTCCGACGTTGTTATGGAGGTCGGCAAGAAGTACTTCGAAGAGCTCATCGACGAGATGAAGGAGAAGAAGGGCGTTAAGCAGGACGTAGAGCTCGACGCTGACGACCTCAAGGAGCTGGCTTATCAGTTCAAGGCAGAGTACAAAGAGAAGATTGGCAAGGACTTCCCCGACGATCCCAAGGAGCAGCTCATGGGCGCTGTTATGGCTGTATTCCGTTCATGGGACAACCCCAGAGCGAACGTTTACCGCCGCGACAACGATATCCCCTATTCATGGGGTACTGCCGTTAACGTACAGTCAATGGCATTCGGTAACATGGGCGACGACTGCGGTACCGGCGTAGCCTTCACAAGAGATCCCGCTACCGGCGAGAAGAAGCTCATGGGTGAGTTCCTTACAAACGCTCAGGGCGAGGACGTTGTTGCTGGCGTTCGTACTCCCATGCCCATCGCTCAGATGGCTGAGAAGTTCCCCGAGGCTTTCGAGCAGTTCCAGCAGGTTTGCGCTACTCTCGAGAACCACTACAGAGATATGCAGGACATGGAGTTCACCGTTGAGCACGGCAAGCTCTACATGCTCCAGACCAGAAACGGCAAGAGAACCGCTCAGGCTGCTCTCAAGATCGCATGCGACCTCGTTGACGAGGGCATGAGAACAGAGGAAGAGGCTGTTGCGATGATCGATCCCAGAAACCTCGACACTCTCCTCCATCCCCAGTTCGATCAGGCTGCTCTCAAGGCTGCTACTCCCATGGGCAAGGGTCTCGGCGCTTCCCCGGGTGCTGCATGCGGCAAGATCGTCTTCACTGCTGAGGACGCTGAAGCTTGGAACGCTAAGGGCGAGAAGGTTGTTCTCGTTCGTCTTGAGACCTCTCCCGAGGACATCACAGGCATGAAGGCTTCACAGGGTATTCTGACCGTTCGCGGCGGTATGACCTCTCACGCTGCCGTTGTTGCCCGTGGTATGGGTACCTGCTGCGTATCCGGCTGCGGCGACATCGTTATGGATGAAGCTAACAAGAAGTTCACTCTCGCAGGCAAGGAATTCCACGAGGGAGATTATATTTCAATCGACGGTTCTACCGGTAACATATACGACGGCGCTATCGCTACAAAGGACGCTGAGATCGCAGGCGAGTTCGGCAGAATCATGGCTTGGGCTGACAAGTTCAGAACCCTCAAGGTCCGCACCAACGCCGACACACCCGCTGACGCCAAGAAGGCAAGAGAGCTCGGCGCCGAGGGTATCGGTCTGTGCCGTACAGAGCACATGTTCTTCGAAGAGGACAGAATCGCTGCGTTCAGAGAGATGATCTGCGCTGACACCGTTGAGGAGAGAGAAGCTGCTCTCGACAAGATCCTTCCCTATCAGCAGGGCGACTTCAAGGCTCTGTACGAGGCTCTCGAGGGCTGCCCCGTAACCATTCGTTTCCTCGATCCGCCTCTCCACGAGTTCGTTCCCACTGAGGAAGAGGACATCAAGAAGCTGGCTGACGCTCAGGGCAAGACCGTTGACGAGATCAAGGCTATCATTCAGTCTCTCCACGAGTTCAACCCGATGATGGGTCACCGCGGCTGCCGTCTGGCTGTCACCTATCCCGAGATCGCAAAGATGCAGACCAAGGCTGTTATCCGCGCTGCTATCGAGGTTCAGAAGGCTCACGCTGACTGGAACGTTAAGCCCGAGATCATGATTCCGCTCGTATGCGAGATCAAGGAGCTCAAGTACGTCAAGAAGGTCGTTGTTGAGACCGCTGACGCTGAAATCGCTGCTGCAGGCGTAGAGCTCGAGTATGAGGTTGGTACAATGATCGAGATCCCGAGAGCTGCTCTTACAGCTGACGAGATCGCTACCGAGGCTGACTTCTTCTGCTTCGGCACCAACGACCTCACCCAGATGACCTTCGGCTTCTCACGTGACGACGCAGGCAAGTTCCTCAACGCTTACTACGACACCAAGATCTTTGAGAACGATCCCTTCGCTAAGCTCGACCAGACAGGCGTAGGCAAGCTCATGGAAATGGCTATCAAGCTCGGCAAGCCCGTTAATCCCAAGCTCCACGTAGGTATCTGCGGCGAGCACGGCGGCGATCCCTCATCTGTAGAGTTCTGCCACAAGATCGGTCTTGACTATGTATCCTGCTCACCCTTCCGTGTGCCGATCGCAAGACTGGCTGCTGCTCAGGCTGCTGTAAACAGCAAGTAATTCCTTCGCAAAGGGTATACAATAAAAAACAAATCAGCTCCGTCTGTCAACTCAGACGGAGCTTTTTCTATTTGTATAACCCCGCCGTCGATGAACATTGCGAAGGATGAACGTCATTATAGGCGGGAGAAGGCGCCCACCGGCGCGCGGAGCTTTTTTGCGTCTGTTTCCTTTACAACGTAGTGACAGCCCTTGCGGCTGTCATTCAAAATCGCAGAAACACTGCGATTTTGACGGGAGCCCGCAAGGAGCTCCCCTACAAATAAAAACCGAACTTGTTTTGAGTATTTTCTCGCTTACGCATTATATTCAAAAATCGTTTCAAAGGTCACCGGGGTAAACGCCTTGATTCCCTTCTCGAAATCCGCCTTCTGAACGGCGGTGAGCGGATCGTTTACGGTAATTGTGATCTTGCCGTTGCGCTGCACGATCGACACCGTGTAATCCGTCACTCCGAGCGCCTCGATAAGCTGATTCAGATCCGCGCTTCCGTGACCTCCCGACGCCCGCGTTTCCCTGAGCATAAGCAGCTCGCGCCGCCTTGAAAGGGTCAGGTCAGATCTCTCCTTGCCGATGAATTTCTCGCGCTCGGTTATGCCGTAGGTCTCGGCTGTAGGAACGAACGCCTCGCGTATCATGGTATCAAGCTCCGCGTATATCCTGTCAAGCTCAACGGCATACGCCTTGAGCTCGCAGTCCACGGCTCCGCCCTGTCCGATCGAGTACAAGCCCGTTTGAAGAAGCTTCGAGCTCATCGACTCATAAGATGTCATTCGCTCACCCCTAATATCACGTTGCCCGGCATAAAGCAGGTCGCGGCTGTCGCGCCGATATCGGTCATCGACGAGTCGTAAACGTAGTTTTCAATGCACCCCGTGTCGAGCATATATTTTCCGAGCGCCGAAAGATAAAACCTCTCGCCCATCGGAATAGAGTAAACATAATCCGCGAAGGCGTTTTCGATCGCCACACGCACGTCCTGCGCGCTGTAGCCCGGCTTTCGCGTGACGACAACATCGAGGTCGACGCTCCTCAGCACCGCGGGGTACGCAGTCACCATTGCTCCGACGCAGTCGTTCTGAGAGAGCAGAGCGTTGACCCTGCTGACGACCGCGTTGGAAACCTGCTCGCGCAGTCCGCAGACGTACACGCCCGCAGTGCCGTAGCCGTCGATTCGCTCGATAACGCCCGCCTTTTCGACGCCCTCGACCGTGAGCACGAGATTCTTGTAATAATCCGCGTTGACTCCGTTCGGAACGGCGGTGTAGGTCTTTAGAACGCGGTCGCGGAGATTGTTGTCGCTCTCCTCGTCGCTGCCGCCCGTAAAGCGCGAGGCGTTGTACACTGAGCTGACCGCCGCCGGCACCGTTACAGGCACGGTGGCGGAGTTTGCGTTGATGTTTCCGCGGTAGCCCGCAAGCTCAGCCTCGGCGTTTATGGCGGCGGAATACGTCGCCTGCGGAATCTCGCCGTCCTCTGTGGTTACGAAGCGGACGGGGATCTCGTCGTCCGTCGCGACAACCGTACCTCTCGGTATGGGCACGGCGTAGTCGAGCGTTTCGGCAAGGCGGAAGGTTATCTGACCCGTCGCCTTGACCGCAGCCTTGCGCGTAAGTCCGCGCTGTGAGGCGAGGTTGTCGAGGTTGTCGCCCGTCGCTGTGGCGGCGAACATCTGCCGCTTCGTCCAGTCGAGCGTCGTCTGCATATTGTATATTTCGCCAGCGAGCACCTTTAGGCGAATGGCGATGTCGCTCGCCTCGTCCACCTCAAAGCCGCTCTCCTGCTCGTAGCGCGCCTTCATTCTGCTGTAAATCGCGTCATAGTTATCCGTAGTGACGCACCTCCCTTATTCTTGTTTCACCGTTGACATTTATCTCGGCGCGCACTCCGTTATCTGTGACGGCAATGGCTTGTGCCGAGACGTTTTCACAGGGCGCGAGCGCTTCGCAGAACGCCCTGTCGTACTGCTGCAAAATCAATTCTCCGCCGATATCCTCACAGTCCGCGCCGAGCTGTCTGTCGTAGATAAAACTACCTCTTTTCGCGCTTATGCGAATCAGCGCGCGCTGAAACTCCGAGTCCTTTTCCGACAAAAGCTCCGCTCTGCCCGCGCTGTCGAGGACGATATCGCCGTACTCCGTTTTTACGTCTCTCATTCGAACACCCTGCCGTTTATCAGCACAGTGCCGTCGTTTTTGAGCACTATCGAAGCGCCGCCGCTCGAGCGGAGCATGATCTCGCCCTCGCTGAGATTATCCGCTGAGGAGATCACGCCTACGCTGACCTCTCCGTCGTCGAGAGGAAGCACGACTGCCCTCTCTCCCGACGGAGGAATGCTGAACACTCCGTATGGCGCGCAGCAGGGCAGGTTTTTGTGCTCTCCCGACGACCTCACGGAGCTGCCGTCATTGCCCTGGACGTCCCCTTTTACGGCGTTAGGCGGCGTTATTGAATTTTTTGTTATATAGCTCATCAGCCACATATTAAATCTCCTTTCTCAGGCTCACGGCGGTATACTCGCCCTTGTCGCTCATGCTGTAGCTGAGTCCCGCCGCGATAAAACCCTTTTCGCCGTCGACAACGGCGGTTTTTCCGAGAATATCCGTCAGATCGCCCGCGCATTTTATCTTTACAAGCCTTGCCTCGCGGTTGCCCTTCTCAATAATGCGGCTCGCGGTGTCAAGGCTGATGTTGTCGGCGACGGCGTTGACGTAGCGCACGCGGGTAACAGCCGCCGCGTCAGGATTCTCATTTATAACGCGCGAATCGTAGCCGCCGGTTTTAGTCAGCCGCACCCTCGTTTCGGAAATGAGCTTGTACCTGCGGAAGCTGTCGGTTTTTTCGAGAATACTTATCCCGCCTGCGCCGAAAATCACCTCGCCCTGCGCCCGGAAGCCCTTTAATATCGCCCTTGTGTCCGCGATACGCGGCTTCGCTCCGTAGCGCTTGGCGCAGTAGCTTTCGAGCACCTGCCAATGCGACATGCCCTTGTCGATTTTCAGGCTGTCGTAAAGCGGGTGACGCTCCTCCTCGCAGGAGGTTATCCCGAAGGGCTTTAGGTGGCGGTCGAGCATCATCCGGTTCGAGGGATTTGTATATACAAGCGGCTCAGCCTCGTTGTCGAGCAAAAACGCGGCAAGGCTGCGCGCGCTGAAGCGCAGAAGGCATTTTCCGCTGTCCTTTACGGTGATGATCTCGTCGATCTGCCCGTAAAAAACACGGCTGCCGACCGAATACGCCGAGAGCATGTCCGCCTTTTCGCGGAGCCTGTCCGAATACGGAACCGTCACGCTCAGGCTGTCGGCAGGTACGTCAAGCTCGCTGTCCAGACGCGCGGACAGCACGCTGTTGAGCGGTAATTCGCTCTTGTCCGTAAGCGTCAGTATGTATTTCAGCAAAGCCTGACCACCTCGCCCTCAGCGAGAATATCGGGACGCTTCACCTGCGGATTCAGGCGCACGAGAGTGTCTATGTCCACGCCGTATTTGTAGGATATATCCCAGAGGTTTTCATTCGCGGCGGCGATCACCCCGCGCCGTCTGTCGCCGCGTTCCTCCATCAGCTCCCTGAACGCAAAGCCGTAGGTCAGCACGTCGTTACGCGGCTTGCCGATCAGCCTGATACTCTCGAATTCCGCGTAAAACGAGGGAAAATTCGGGATCGTCAGCACTCCTGCGCCGCCCTCGCGGAACAGCCCGAGAAGCTCCTTGAACTGCTCAACACAATCCGCGCCGAACAGCTCGCCCTCGCCCGAGATCTTCATATTGCGCCTGCCCGTGTTCTGCACAAGGCTCTTGCCGAACGGCGCGAGAGTCTCGTTGAGCTGCTTTGCGTTCTCAAATACGATTTCCCGCGGGTTGTGGCTCCAGCTGTAGCCCTTGAACTTCATCGGTACCTGCTTCATTCGCCGTTCACCTCTTGTTCTTCGTCGAGCCTGCGGCTGTAGCGGCGGCTCTCCTGTTCGAGCAGCTCGCTGAGCTCGGCAAGGCTGAAATTATCTGTCTCAGACATTTTCAACGCTCCTTTCTCCCGCCGAAATAAGTACGGCGTACTCCACCGCAGAGTCGGGCAGGATCTCGCACTTCACACTTTCCACGCAGCAGCCGGTGTATGAAACGCGCTTGTTTCCGTAAGCCAAGGTCACCGCCGAAGGATTCAGCCCGATAGACGAGTACGGCTGAACGCGCATGCGCAGCTTAACATAGTATGATGAACTTGAAAGCTGCGCTGCAGGCACGTCGGTCAGGTATTCCTCTATCTTTTCAACGGTATTATTCTGACCGCATTCGACCGAGATAACGCCGCCGACTCTCGCCCCGTCCGCTGTGACGGTCACGTCGCAGCCCTTGAGAAATGACGCAATCATGCCGAACCCTCCTCACACAGACAGAATTCAAGGCGGAAGCCGATCCTGCGGAATATCGTGTTGAGCTCCGTGTCGAACTCGATAGACGACACCGAAGGCTCTGAGACAATGCCCGCGGTATCCGCGGTTTTAAGTCCCGAGAGAATCTCTCCCGCGATCTCCGAAAGACCGCTGCCGTTGCCGCCGTTGGGTGAATAGAGCCTGATCTCGATAGAAGCCGAGTACATCTCGCCCTTGAGCGCGGAGGTAGCGTCGCCGCCGATAAAGCCGTTCTTGCGCTCCGCGCTGTTGACCCCGACCGCAGCGAGAAAGCCGCTGACGGGAGTTTCTATCGGCTCCGAGGAATACTCCCTGACAAAGCGCACTGAGCTCAGCGCGGGGATCGCCTTGAGTCCGAGCACGATACCGTCCGCCTGTTCGTTAATCTGAGTCATAATCATCCTCCCGTCTTGCCCCGAAGGGCACCATAATCGCCCAGACATAGACCGGTCTGTCCTGAACGTAATAGGTTTCGCACCTTTTTACAATATATTTGCCGCCGACCGATTCTATTACAGACGCGTTTGCGCGCAGAGGTACGTCGGGCTGTCCGATATACAGATACCTGTCCTGTATGAGCGAGCCGAGGCTTCGCTGTTCGCCGCCGATATAGATTTTATTTTTGTAACGCAGCGGCTCAACGATAGCGCGGGTTTTCACGCTTGAGCTGCCCTGAGTGACCTCGACGTCGCCGCCGAATTTCGCGATGGAATTTGACACCGCGCCCATAAGACTCATTAAATCACTATCCTTCCGAAAATAAAGCCCTTTGTGTCTATCAGCCCCGAATACTCCGCGCACAGGCTGCGCCACAGCTTTTCCGCTCCGCCTTCGCCGGCGGATGACGTGAGCTTCACGTCACCCGCGGTAAAGGAAGTGAGGTTGTCGGCATTGCAGATTTCAAAGAGCCTGTACGCGTAAGCGGCGGCGAGCAGCTCAAGCGCTCTCGTCTGGGCTTCGTCGGGAGACCCGACCCTTGTATGCGCCCCGATATACTCGAGCGCGTCCTCAACAAGACCGCGCCATCGGCACATCTCGTCGGGTCTTACTCCCGCGAGCATCATAAAACGCTCGTCTACATTTGCAATGTTCACACTCTCACCTCATCAGACGGTAAGCATCTTGCTTGCCTCGGTGAAGATCTTCGCGAAGCCTGCGGTGCAGGTGATCGCGGCGCGCTCGAGCTGACGGTCGATGAGCTTGTCGTAGTCGGTCACAACTCCGCCCGCCTGAACCATCTCAAGCGCGCAGTTCCTGTCGAGACCGATAATTCTGCCCGAAGTCATCTCGGGTACGTGCAGAAGGGTCGCGCCCATGGGAGTGATCATCTTGCCGGTGCCCTGGAAGTCAAGACCCGCGCGGGAATCCTGCATCTGGGTGAGGGCGAGGATCTTCTGCATCTCTGTAGTAGGCGCGAGAATTGTGTTGAGCTCGTAGGGAGTCATATTCGCCCAGAGCTTGACAAGGTCGCCGTAGGTCAGCGTACCCGCGGTTGCGGGAGTGATGACCGAAGCGGCGTTTGAGTTGCCGTCTCCGTTGATAAGCACGTCGACCGCGTCATGAAGCTGCTCGCGGGCGATGTACGCGCCGATCTGGTTGAGGGTGACGGTAAAGAGGTCAAGTCTCTGGAAGCGCAGAGCCTCGTATGAAGCGACGAGCATTCTGCCTCTCTTGTGGAGCTTGACGAGATTCTCGCGGGTCCTGACGGTAGTCTGGGGGATCGCCGCGCCCTCGCCGACGATCTTGAGGCTCTTTTCGTCCTCCGTGGGAGCGGAAACGATGCTTCTGTAGTCCATGCCCTCGATATCGGTGACGGTAGCGACAAGGTTCGGGAGAATATCAGCTCTCTCCATGCCCTGACGAACCGCGCGGCTCACATACTCCGGGAAAAGCGCCGCGGAGTTTGAGGTCTGGAAGAACTTCTCAACGCAGTCGCTGCCTCTGCCGCTGACTCTGATGTCGTAGCGCTTGAGCTGACGTGAGAACGCGTCAAGACCCTCGAGAGAGGTGCCTGCGTAGTTCTCGCTGGGGTCGAGCTTTTCGAGAGCGGCGGTCAGACCGCCCTTGTTCTGGTACATACCCTTCTCAATGTTAATATTTTCAAAAGTTGCCATAAAAATACCTCCTTAAGATCAAAGAATTATTCCGACTCTGGTTGCGTCCGCGTCGACGACGAGATACTCTCTGCCGTTGGCGTTAGCGGCGACCTTGCCGGAGCTGTTGACGGCGAGATTCTGGTAGCCGACGGTGATTTTTGCCGCCGCGGGAAGTTCGGCGTAGCCTGCGACCTGAACTGCGGCGTAGCCGTTTCTCAGACCGACGCAGACGCCGATGAACGGATCGCCGTTGCCGCTGACGGTAACGGTGCCGTCGGCGCTCATCTTGACGGGAACGCCCGTTGCAGTGAGAGCTGACGCCGCGATAAAGGTGAGCACGTTTTCGTTGAAGCCCTTAAAGTTTACATTCATTTCAAATACCTCCGTTTAAGTTAAATGTGATACTGTCCGTTGAGGTCGGACTTGGTTGACTTTTTCTCGGTGTAGAGCTGCGGTGTGATGGGAATGAGCTCGGCGCGCTGCTTTTCAAAGGCGGTTTTGAACTCCTTGAGCTGCGCTACCGTCATACCCTTGGTCACGCTCTCCATCGTTTCGCGGGAAATGCCCGGCTGTACCGCCGCCGAAAGGCGCAGCACCTCCGAGGTAAGACTGTCGCGGTAATACACGCCGTCCTTGGCGCTCTGCTTGAGGCTGTCGATGTACTCGAGCAGCTTTTTGCAGTCGCGGTCGCTGAAGGTCGCGCTCTGACCGCGCGAGAGCTTTTTCATAATTCCTTCCATATCATTTTCCTTTCCGTAAGCTGTCTTTGTCACGCCCGCGTTCTTCTGGGCGGGAACCGCGACAAAGCTCCATTCGTATGCGTCGTATGGCTCGCTCAGCTCGCCGCAGCAGAGCTTGCCGCCGTAGGTCTCGCCCTTTCTGTGGGGACAGAGACTTATATCCTCGCCGCAGACGCTGCACAGTATCTTTCCTACCGCGCAGCCGACGCTGACCTCCTTGACGATGCCGCTGTCGAGAGCGGCGATAAGCTCGGAGTTGCCCTGAGTGCGCGGCAGATAGGCGCGCGCCGTGAGGCGGAAATACTCGTCGCCTGTCGCGGTGGTGCGGGTCGCGACGTTTTCGACCCTGCACGAGATTATCCTCGCGGTCTGGTTCTTTGCGCTCGGGTCGTGGTCAAAAATGCCCGTCTTGCCGACAAAGAGCTTTTCGAGAGCGAACAGCGATTCCACGGTGAAGCGTTCGCCGTCGCGGTCGACGTCGTTGTCGCAGAGCACGACGGTAAAGACGTAGACCTCGTTTTCCGAGAGCGTCCTGCGGGTGTAGGTGTTTATCAGCTCCAGCTCCTCAGCCGTCGCCCTGCACGCGTCCGGCGAGACGCCGCCGGCTGCCGCCTTGGTGATTTTATTGTCCATCTTCTTCCTCCCAACCGATTTCATTTTCGAGCTTCTGCGCCTGCGCGTTGTTGAGTCTTGCCTGCGAAAGCTCGACCGCGTCCTGAAGGTTGATGTCGTCCCACTCGACCCTGAACGCGCTGTTGCAGCCGCTCAGCTGAAGATGCGTGCGCACGATGCGCCTTATCACAGGCTCGAGGGTGTCGCGGTAAAACTCCAGCTCGCTGGTGAGGATATCCGCCTGCTGACTGCTCATGCGCTCAGTGCTCGACCACGAGAGACCGAGCAGAAACGGCGGTATGCCGAGCTTTGAGGTTATCTGCTCAAGCAGCGCCCTGACGGGAACCTCGCACTCGGGCATGATATTCTCAGAGCCGATGACCTTTACGCTGACGTCGCCGACGGACACAAAGTCGCACACGCTGTCGCTGCGCATAGCCTTTCGCCATTCGTCGGCGATCTGCTGAGCGTTTTCCTCGCTGAAAACTCCGTTTTCGGGCTTGTAGGTCACGGCAAAGCGGACGTCGCCGATCCTCTCCCAGTTGTTTTTAACCGACTCGAATATTCTCAGCAATATGCCGCTGACAAACGGCAGACCTCTGAGCAGCGAGGTTCCTCTCGCGGTGCCCGCGCGCTGGTTGAGCAGCGATACCACCACCAGATTCTGATACCTGACGGGCACGTTACCTCCGGCGTCGCGCCTGCAGACGAGAAGATTGAGCGGCGAGCCGTCGGCGCGTATTTCAACGTCGTCGAGTCTCGCGTTGTAAACAGCAGCGATGCCCTGTCCGTCGGGCGAGGGTATCATCTCGCCCACAGCCTCGCCGTAGGTCAGCATGGTGTCGAGGTAGGTGTAAATAAAGCCGTGCAGCCCCTGGTCGGTGCCGTTGGACTTTACCTCCTTGACAAAATGCTGCGCCAGGCTCTCGCATTCCGCGTTGTCGGAGCGGATATGAAAGCCGCCGATAAGCCTGATGATCTTGCCGAGCGCGGCGTCGATCATCGGCACGGACTCCCTGAGCGCCGAATAGAGCTGTCTTTCCGCGCTCGTCTGAACCGCGTACCGCGAAAGATTCAGCAGAGAGCTGTCACAGGGACTTTTCGGAACCGTCTGCGCGACCCGCTTCACCTCCCTGCCCTGCTTTTTTCTACCAAACATTGTTTTCCTCCTATCTTGCGGCGGCAATCACGGGTACGAAGCTGCCGCCGTCCATTAAGGTTGTCACAAAGTACCGTATGTCGTCCATCGCGTGGTCGTTCTGCTTGACGGGAGAATCAGCGTGACGTTCGCTGTCCCAGCGGTAGAGCGAAAACTCTCGCCGCGACGCCTTACAATTACCGCAAATGCGGATCCTGCCGCTCTTGAGCGCCTGCGACACACGCCTGATACCGTTGACAACATTGTTCTGCGCCGGCACGACCTGAAAAACTCCGTGCCTGCGTATGACCTCGATGAAGCTCGCCGCCGACGGGTCGACCGCGACAGCGCGGATATGCCTGCCGCCGACAAGCTCGCAGAGCGCTGAATAGTGCTCCTCGTCGGTTTTCTGAAAGCCCTCGGCGCGTGAGTCAAAGTAATACTCGTCGATCCTGTACCAAACATCTCCGCGCTTGCCCCATAGCCCGAAGGAAGCAGGATTGACCGTGCCGTAGTCGCAGGAAACGGCGTATTCGCCGAATTCGCCCTGCGGCACCTCAAAGTAATACTTTTCGTCCGCCATGAAGGGATAGACCGCGCCGTGAACGGCGACCCATTTCCCTTTGACGAAGCGCTCGTAGAAAACGCCGGAGTACAAACTCTCGTACCTGCGCTTTACCTCATCGGACAGCGACGGGTTATCGTCCATCGTAAAGTGGAGATAGAGAGCGTTTTTTGCCTGCGCTCCCTTTATCCACTCGAGGTGGAACCAGTGCTCGGGGTGCTCGGGATTGCAGTTGAACCAGAACCGCGAGCCGTCGACGGAGCACCTAGCGAGCGCCTGCTCGACAAACGAGCGCGGCATCAGCGCGACCTCGTCGAACAGCACGCCCGAGAGCGTCATGCCCTGTATAAGCGCGGCTGACGCCTCGTCCTTTCCGCCGAAGAGATAGAACCGGTTCGTCCTGCCGCGGTAGGTCACGAGCAGGAGGTTCTGACTGAGCTTTTCCTCGCACGAAAACCCGGCTGACTGCAGCAGCGACGTTATCGGCGTGATCATGTTGCGCCTGAGCGAGCGGATAGTCTTTCCGCAGATCGCGAAATCCCCGTTGCCGAAAAAATAAAAGCTCCACAGCACAAACGAGAGCGACATGCAGAAGGTCTTGCCGCTGCGCACCGAGCCGTCGCAGATTATCGCGTCGCGCAGATAATCGCGCGAATCGCGGTGCCACCAGCTCAGCACCCTGCGCTGCTTTTTTGAGAACGAGCTAATCATCGTACTCACTTCCCGCGGCTACGCTGCCGATCGCGTCGTAAAGACTGCCGGCGCCTTCGCGCTCCATACTCAGCGTCTCAAGCTTCTCGAGCGCCTTGACGCGGTCGAAGAACTTGATCTCCATCGCACCGTCCTTCGGGCGTTTTATCTCGGAAACGAGGAACAGATCCATGTTTTCGAGAGTCTCGCGGCTCGGGTTTTCCTCAAACATCAGCGACGCCGCGTCAGACGTACTGCCGAAGGCGAGCCTACGGTAGCCGATGACCGCCATCGCCCGGAGAAGTCTTGCCCGGTAATCCGACAGCCGCTCAAGCTCCGCGCAGATTTTTTCGTCGCACAGCAGCCTTTCGCCGTCAGCACCGGGATTTCTGAACCCCGCGCGCCGTGCGGAGACCGCCGCGTCTCCCGTCTGCATGAAGAGCAGACAGAATTCCCTCTCCCTTGCGGTCAGCTTGTTTTTAATAACCGTCACCTCCATAAGATTTTCGAAAGGCGTGAATGACTGCCTTCCACCTACCCCGCAAAAATGAAAAAAATTGCATAAAAATATGCAATTTAAAAAAATTTTTAAAAAATATTTTTTTCCCGCACGCCGCGGGACTCTTTTTAAACATAGAAAAAAGGCGGCAGCCTTATCAAAGACTGCCGCCTACGCTATGCAAAATATTTATTTGTCGTGAACTGACTTATGACCAGAAGCCCTCGAGCTTAGCGCCATAGCCGGAGCCCCAGCCGGAGGTGACGAAGGTTCCGCCGAGTTCAACATATTGGTCTTCGGTCTGGTTCCATGCTCCGCTCCATGAAGGTCCTGCCTTTTCAGGGTCCATTCTGATGAAGATGACGTTTGAGTTGGTAACGCCGTCAAATCTCCAGATTCCGCCCTCGTCAACGCCTTCGATCCACGCCTCGTCCCCGGGGCCGGAAGTCCAGGTGTATGCCCACCAGACCTCAGTACCGGTCATGGTAGAGGTCGGGTCGAGGTAGATCACGTTTTCGGGCTGAGGCAGAGTAGTGGGTTCGGGTACGGTCGTGGGCTGAGGAGCCGTTGTGGTAGGCTCGGGAACCGTTGTAGGCTCGGGAGCCGCCGTTGTGGGCTCGGGAGCTGCCGTTGTGGGCTGAGGAGCCGCTGTGGTAGGCTCGGGAGCAATCGTCGGCTGAGTCGGGTCGTCTGTGTACTTGCCTACGTTAGCCGTATCGGGCAGAGACGCCGCATACTTCTGTACATATGTAGCGTCAACAACGGTAACTACGCCGTTGTCGTCAGAGTCGGCTGCGATCTTCTGCTTCTCGGTGGGAGTTACAAGCTCTGCCGCGATCTTCTGGATCTCGGTAGCGTCGACAACGTTGATCTTGTCGTCGAAGTTTACGTCGCCGATCCAGATTTTCTCGACGGGCTGAGGCACGGTCGTGGGCTGAGGCTCAACGGTCGTGGGCTGCGGAGCCGTCGTGGTAGGCTCGGGAACGGTAGTTGTGGGCTCGGGAACCGTCGTGGGAGCAGCCGTGGTGGGCTGAGGCTCGGAGCCTGTGTAGTAATATACAACGTTGACAGCGCCTACGCTGTATTTGCCTGTCGCGTTAGAGGGAACAATAACGTCGCTTCTGCCCGCGAGAGGAGAGGTGGTGTAGCTGTCTGTGGAGCTGACCTTGGAAGCGGTTTCAACCACGTCTTCCGCGATCTTCTGACCGGTCTTGGCGTCAACATGGCTGGTGATGACCTGTGTGCCGAAGGTTGTCACGCCGCTCTCGATCCAAACCTCGCCGATGCAGAGATAACCGACTTCGCCGGGATCCTGCGCGGTATTTGAGGAGCCGTTGCCGTTGTGGAAAAGCGCATAGGCTTTGGGTGCGGTAAATGTCGCGCCGTACCAGTTGCTGCCCTCAGAGTTCATTACCTTTGCAGAATTCCACTTGCCGTTGAGCTCAACGGTTGTGCCGGCGTCATTTGTATAATACGCGTAGCAGCGGACAGTCGACCAGTTGTTGGTATTCTTGTAATGGATCTTGACCGTGCTGGAATTCAACGGCGTATAAACGTACCTGACGTCTACATCGCCCGAGAAGGTACCCGCGGCGTTGGCGGGAATCTTAGTGGTGTCAAGCTGATAGCCCGCGATCGAGGCAGGCGCGGTGCTGTAGGTCGCGCCGACCTTGCAACGGGTCTTTTCAGGCTCCGCAAGCTGCTTGCCGTTCGCGTCAACGTGGGTGACGTTTACGTAGCCGGAGCCTGCGCCTGACGTCTGATAAACGAAGGTCACGGTGTAGCTGCCGTTTGCCGCTACGGTGCCGGTCGTCTCGCCCTCGGTGCGGATAAGGGTGTAGTCATAGAGAATGCTGCTGTCGGGATTGGCGCGGTAGGTGCTGCCCTCTCTGTACTTGGCGGTCTGGGTCTTGAGGAGGTTGCCCTTGTCGTCAACATGGTTTATCGTCAGGGTGCCGAAGTTCTCGGTAACGCCGAGGTTCGTGAAGTTGCCTGTGTCGGTGAGAACGAGCGAGCCCTTGGCGGGAACGCTTACGCTGCTGCCCGAAACGGTGCCGAGGCTCTTGAGACCCGCGCCCTGATCGGTTGAGGCAACGATAGTCCAGTTGGAGGTCGGCAGGTTGATTGAATAAGCCTGTGAGCCGCCGTTAACGAGAACCGCGAGGTACTTCCACTCGGCAGCCTTGTTGTTGGTGTAGGTGTAAGCCACAACGTCGCCGTAGTTGGACTGGAACGAGGGCTTGATGATGCTCGAGCTGTGGAGCGGTGTGTAGTTCTTGCGGATCTGGAGAAGTCCCTTGTAGTAGGAAGCAAGACCCGACATAGCCTTAACGCGGCTCCAGTCGATAGCATTGATGGAATCAGGGGACTTGTAGGAGTTGTGGTCGCCATTCTTGGTGCGTCCGAACTCGGAGCCTGCCGTCATGAACGGAATGCCCTGAGAGGTGAGCAGGAGGGTATAGATCTCCTTCATTTGTCTCTGGTAGCTGGCGTTTGTGCCGGTGTAGTCGGAGCCGCCGTTACTCTTTACGATCTTATCCCACATGATGAGGTTATCGTGAGCGTCGGCGTAGGAGATCGCCTGAGCGGGACCCTTGGGAGCGGTAACCTTATAGGGCTGACCCTGAACGCCGAGAACGATGTTGCCGGTGTTCGAGGTGGTGTTACCCTGTACGAAGCCCTTGCCTGTGCCGTCGGTGTCGCCCTTGATAGCGTCGCGGTACTGGTCGCCGAAGGCGCCTACGCGCGAGTTAAGGCGGGAGATACCCGTGCCCTGCCAGCTGAAGATCGGGTCGGGGTTGAGGGTGTCGCCGCCTGTCCACGGCTCGCCGTACATGAGGATCTTGCTGCCGTCGCTGCCCAGACCGTCAAGACCCGCGCGGATCTCGTTCATGGTGGTAACGTCGTGCAGACCCATGAGGTCAAAACGGAAGCCGTCGATGTGATACTCCTCAGCCCAGTATTTGACGGATTCGATCATGTACTTTCTGTACATTCTCTTGTCGGAAGCGGTCTCGTTGCCGCAGCCTGAGCCGTTGGAGAAGGTGCCGCCGTTCATTCTGTAGTAATACCCCGGCGCTGTCTTTTCAAACGAAGAAGAAGTGTTGAAGGTATGGTTGTAAACAACGTCCATAACAACGGAGATGTTGCGGTCATGGAGCGCCTGAATCATCTGCTTGAATTCCTTGATTCTGACATTGCCGTCGTAGGGGTTCGTGGAATAGGAGCCCTCGGGAGCGTTGTAGTTCTGCGGGTCATAGCCCCAGTTGCGGTTGGTGGCGGAAGGCGAGGTCTCGTCTACGGACTGGAAGTCATAGACAGGCATGAGCTGTACGCAGTTGATCCCCTGCTCGACGAGGTAGTCGATGCCTGTGGAAATTTCGCCCGACTGACCGTTGAGCGTAGTGCCGCCCTCGGTGAAGCCGAGGTACTTGCCTTTGTTTTCATAGCTGACGCCCGAGGTGTCGGACGCTGAGAAGTCGCGCACGTGAACCTCCCATACAACCGCCTCGCCCGCGTTCTGGAATACGACGTGCTTGTCGCTGTTCCAGCCGTCGGGGTCGGTGGAATCGAGGTCAACGATCATGGTGCGGTTGCCGTTTACGCCGACAGCCTTGGAATAGACGTCCTGGGTCTCGTTGGTCTTTCCCTTGACGCTGACAATATAGGTATAGTATTCGTTCTTGTGGTCGCCGCTGAGGGTGTAGCTCCAGATACCTGTGGAGCTGTCCTTGGTCATCTGATACTCGCCGATGACCCCTGAGCCTGCCTCTGCGTCAGAGCCGGTCTTGTAGAGCTTGACCTTGACTGCGGTCGCGTCGGGAGACCATGTCTTGAAGGTAGTCGAACTCGGCGAATATGTGCAGCCGAGGTCGGGTGTGTTGTAAGCTGCGCTTGCCTGGGATTCAAGGTAATTCTGGTTGGAATACGCGCCGACGGAATCGTCATCAACCGCGGCGTTCACGGCGATGGTCGCCGTGCCCATTACCAGGACGGAAGCCAGCAACAACGATAATGATTTTTTGAATTTCACCGTTATCACTCCTGTATAAAATTTAATACGTACTTGTTTACGGGGAATATTGAAAAATATCAATAATTGTCCCATGATACAAATTCATTTTATCAAATCCGCACAAGATTATATTTCTTATAACGAAAAATAAAACCTCTTGCAGTACAAACTTTGCAAGAGGTTTTTGTGAATAATGACAGTTTGCGTTTCCCCGATCAGGAACCCGCGCTTTCGTAAGCCCTTATTCCGCGGTGCCA